>NZ_JVLI01000096.1:0-37459 GCF_001072315.1 Streptococcus pseudopneumoniae
TTTTAGTCAAAAGCATAGCCGTTTTTTGATGACAGATAGAACGATGATAAAACCAATTCGAGGACGCCAACTCAGCAAACGAGATCTATATGATGAAGAATTTTTTAGAATGCATTTTGCTAAGCAAGAGATTGAAAGTCGTTTAGAATTTTTGTTGAATCGTGTCAATTCTTTGGATGAGTTACTGACAAAAGCAAAAGAATTGAATCTCACCATTGACTTAAAGCACAAAAATGTAACTTTTATCATGGAAGAAGATAATAAAAAGATAAGTTTAGGTCATAAAAAAATAAGTGATAAGAAATTATATGATGTCAAATTTTTTCAAGATTATTTTAAAAATAAGGAAGTCGTTGCTTCAGAAGGATTAGAGAATTTACAGGAACAGTACCATGCTTTCCAAGAAGAACGAGATAAGGATAAAGTATCCACTGAAGAGATTGAGGAATCCTTTAAGACATTTAAGGAAAAACGAGATGCCGTTCACGAATTTGAAGTGGAACTTGCAGAACATCAAATTGAGAAGCTAGTTGATGAGGGCGTCTATATCAAGGTGGCTTTCGGTGTCAAACAGAGCGGTCTTATTTTCATTCCTAATTATCAGCTAGATATTATTGAAGAAGACAATCAGACAAAATATAAAGTCTATATCCGAGAGACAACCTCATATTTTGTCTATAACAAAGAACATTCGGATAAGAATCAGTATGTCAAAGGACGAATATTGATAAGACAGTTAACCAACGATAGTCGAGTAATACCATACAGAAGACCGACTGTTGATCGACTTCAAGAAAAGATTTCTAAGATTAACCTCTTGATTGAATTAACTGAAGCAGATAAGAAATACTAAGACATTAAAGACGAGTTAGTAAAAGAAATAGCAGAGATAGATATAAAACTAAATCAAATTAATGAAAAAATCGCCAACTTAAATAAGATGGCGGAAGTGCTTATCAATTTGAAGAGTGAGGATATGAGCAGTCGAAAGCTTGCAAGATATGACTTTTCAAAATTGAACTTAACAGAAGCGGTTTCAATTGAACAAGTGAAAGAAGAAATAAGGGTAACGCAAGAAGAACTTGGTTTGTATCTTGACAAGTATGAGAGACTATCTAGGAAGTTAGAAATGCTTGTAAAGATTCTCAATACTAATAAACATATAGAGCCAGAATTCCAAGAAGATGTTTATCTAGAATAAATAAAAATAGTCTATAGTGACAGAAAAAAGTTTATTATATTGAGGTTAAAATTAGAGTGAAGCTAATAGTAGCAAGAATGTTTTTATGACTGTAAACGAATAATGATGTTAAATAAAAGTTATGAGATTAAAAAAATATTTGCTGGTACTGGTGAATTAACTTGACATGTTTGTGGCTACAGTGTATATCATAAAACTCTTTGCAGAGTAATCGATGGATTTCTCCCCAAAAGTGGAATTTTTATTGACATGTCAGTATTTTAGGATCAACATATCTAATTTCATAGTTATCGTCAAAACTAGATACAACAGACATAGTGTACTCTTCAGAGATAGAAAAATTCTTATACAAAATACCTTTGACGATTTGATCTCCATCGATTATTTGTTTCATATCAAGAAAAAGTGAGAAAGAATCTAATTCTTTATATAGACCGTTACCTAAAAATTTTAAGTAACTTTCTTTAACTGTCCAAATCTTAAAAAATTCTTTTATCAATATTTTATGTAAAGATATACTGGCTAGGTATTCTTGTTCAGAAGTGCTAAAGAAAGGTATTATTTCTTCAAACTTCTCGATATGTTTTTGTATGTCTATACCAATCATTTTATTTGAAATAGCACATGTAATATACTTTCCTGAATGAGAAATGTTAAAGAAGATGTCTTCTCTTTTTAAATTTGGTCTTCCGAATTCATTGTATACTAAATCTTCATTTAATAAATCAATTCCAAATTCATTTAATCCAATTTTAAGTAATTTTAATGAATTAATTGATTTTTGAATATCGCTTTTATTTTTAGTTTTTAATCTATATGATGGTATTCTATCTAAAAAAACGTAATCAATGATTTGAGAATCCAACTTAGATATATCAGATATCAAAATCAACATTGGTTATATCTCCTAATTTACCATGTCTTTAATTATTTTTGATACTTGACTCAAATTTGAAGTAATAAAAAAATGATCTCCCTCAACGGGGTAATAATCAATATTATCTGTACATAATAATTGCCATTTGTTTAGTTCTTCATGAAAAATAGAGTCTCTTGTGCCATAAAAAATAATCGTTTTGGTTTTTATCTGTTGAGTATTATCACTTAATTCATAGTCATTATAGACTTTGAAATCATTTAATATTATTGGCCTAAAAAAGTTAAAGATTTCTTCGTTGTATAAAATTTCTTTAGGTGTAGCGTTATAGTCAATTAAAATGTCTTTTAATTCTGCATTTGTTTCCAAATGATAGTTTTCCTTATACATAGGAGGTTTAGTTGCTGAAATAAAAATTTTATCAGGATTATGAAAATCTGACTGCTCAATTTTTTTACAAATCTCATAGGTAAATAAACCACCTAGACTATGTCCAAAGATACAATATTTTTCTGAATCAGAAATGTTGGAGACAATTTCATTATAAAGGAACTCAAGATTTTTAGAAAATGTATCTAATAGATTCATGTTTATATTCGTACCGTGACCAGGTAAGTCTATTGGAATTATAGTGCAATTTCTAAATAAATTTTTCCAAGATGAGTAGATTGATGATGAGCCACCAGCATATGGGAGACAAAAAATTTTCATGAAGATACCTCAAACTATTAGTTCTATTAAATTATGTGTTCATTATCCCTTGTGCTAGTTAATATTAAAATACAATAAAAGCTCAAATGAACCACTTACAGTATACTGCTAAATCTCATTATTTGATTTGCAATGGAATTTACGTCAATTATCCCAAATTTGTCATAACTTCTGCCAAAACTATTGCCCCGATTCCTTCAAATATCGGCGTAATGTTGGTGTTTGGTCAAGATTTAAGATGAATCACTTCTCTTCTAGCTATTGTTACAAGATGAACTAGGATGACATCACAATGCCATTTCTACAACATCTGCCACCTTTTTCCTTGTGGTCAGCTACTAAAAAGTCATTTCAAACGTCGTCCTAAACAATTAATTAAGCTCGTCTAATTAATTCGAAAAGCTATGAGTTATGAGTGAAATGCTTCTATCTGATAGAGTCGCCATTATAGATAGTTTTCCTTTACCACTTTGCAAACTTGTTCACAATCACCAAGTGGCTATTTTTTTAAGGATTAGCCGATATTGGCTGTAACGCATCTAAACATCTTTGGTTCTACGGTTTCAAGGTTCATATGCTGGTGAGCTTATCAGGCCATATTCTGAACTATGTTGTCACACCAGCCACTGTCCATAATATTAGCGGAATGTAAACAATCGGTTATCCTAGGTGATTCAGGCTACTTAAGCAGTGACTTAGAACAGAAAGTTTACCATTTATGGGCACCATTTTGACAAAACATGGTAAGGATTGAAGAGCATAATGATTTTGAAATGAGACGAACTATTGAAACTCGTTTTTATGAACTGTGTTGACTTTTTGATATTGAACATACATTAGCTAGAGGACTAGCCTGCCTCTAGTTACGAATTGAAAAAATTATTCTGGCTCATAACTTATGCTATTTTAAAATTAACTAGCACAACGGGTAAGTTTATTATAATACATAAAAATAGACTTTTCAATGATTTTTTGTTCATATATAAAAAGAATTTGCTCAAAAAATGACTTTTAGTTCACTAAATGCTTGCATTTATTCTATAAATGAACTAAAATTCATTTATAGAATATAAAATTATTTTGAGGTAACTATGGCAAAAGATGATAATAAACAAAAATTAATAAAGGCTACAGATGCTCTCTTAAAGGATAGAAGCATAACTTCTATTACAACAAAAGAGATTACAAAGGTTGCAGGAGTTTCTGTGGGAGTTTTTTATAATTATTTTAGTAGTAAGGAAGATGTCTTTAAAGAATTAATCAAGACATTTTTTAACTATTCTTTAAAGCAAATGGAAGTCTTACGAAAAGAAGTTACAGGAAAAAATATTCGTTCAGAAATTAAATTCAAAGAATTTCTAATTAATGGAATAGATAATAATTGGGAAAATCATTTTTTAAATAGTGATATCCTGTTACTTTCAAGGAAAGATGAAGAGTTTCAAAAATTAATGATTTATTTTAATCAAAAGATGGTTTCCATTGTTGTAGAGATACTTACAGTTATTAATCCAGAACTTAAAGAAAATCTCCCTTTACTAGAAGCAAAAATGATTGTGAATTTAATTCAAAATTCATTCCCTAGCTTTTCAAAATTTGATAGTGAGGATGAAAAAGAGAAATATATAGAAAAATTTGTAAATATTATTTTTAGTATTAGTTTTAATGAGTAAGGAGGTTGAAATGGAATATTATAACTTAACAAATGCACAAAAACGAATTATATATACTGAAGAAATATATTGTGAACCAAGAATATCAAACGAAGGAGGTTTTTATAAAATTTCTACTCCTTTTAATTTATATAAATTGCTTAATGCAGTTGTGTCAGTTCTTAATTCTTCGAAAATTTTTAGAACAACTTATCTATTAAAAAATGAAGAAATTATTCAGAAATATCGTGATTTTAAATTTGATAATTCTATAGTGAATATTTTTTTTGACAAAAAAGAATTTGAAAATTATAAAAGAAGTTGTTTAGATTACAAATTTGATATTTATAATGACTTTTTGTTTAAATTTGGGGTTTACCAAAATGAAAACGGTGGGCAGCTATTCGTAATGTTT
This sequence comes from Streptococcus pseudopneumoniae, assembly GCF_001072315.1. Classification (GTDB taxonomy): domain Bacteria; phylum Bacillota; class Bacilli; order Lactobacillales; family Streptococcaceae; genus Streptococcus; species Streptococcus pseudopneumoniae_R. The sequence goes on from NZ_JVLI01000096.1 coordinate 4,857, forward strand.
CACCATTCAATTGTAGATGCGTATTCAATTGGATTAATTGCGGGTGCAATTTTTGATATTTATAATGAACACGAATTTAATAATGGAATCGAATATATTGAATACTTACAAGAAGAACAAGGATATTTTGAAAATACGGAAAAATTTAATGAGGATAAAATATATTGGGAAAATAGATTATATAGCTGTAAAAATTCATTTGAAAATATTCCCGAAGATCCATCGTCGGAGAAAATATTAATTCGTTTAGATGCTAACTTTTTAGAAAAATGGGAATTGTTTTTAAAGAAAAATCACTTAAATGAAAATATCTTTTTAATAACGTTATTATGTATTTACAAATATAGAATTGCTAATGAAAAAAATGGCATATTAGGAGTCCCCTATTATAACAGGCGAAATAAGCGTTTTTATAACTGTTTTGGAATGTTCACAAGTACAGTTCCATTTTCATACTCTTTTTCAGGCGAAGAAAGTATTATTGATGCTTACAAAGAAATTAAGAGAAACTTTCTAAAAGATATTAAACATTCTTTTTACCCTTATAATGAATTAATAAATAATCTTAAAGCAAATGGAAAAAACTTGTTTGAATGGAGCTTTAATTATTATGTAGATAATATGAATCACTTGATTGAGAACTCTAAAGTAGTTGTAAAGGAGGAAACACCGAACTATTTACCAGTTCCGATAAGCATAATTTACAGAAGATTCAAATATCAAAAAAATGAGTTAGAGATTATTTATAATAAAAAAATATACAATAGAGAGCAAATCAATTCGTTGATAAAAAATTTCTTTGGCTTTACAACAAATATTGTTCATTGTGAAACTAGGGAAAGGATATCAAAAATTCAGATAGCAAAGCCTGAGTTTATAAGCAAAATAATTGAGAGAGAAAGTAAGTCATTAAAAAATTTTGACAAAAATGTAAATTTATCATTAATGGATAGGTTCATGGATATTTCTAATAAATTTCCAAAGAACATCGCCTTAAGATTAGGTAATTCAACAATTACTTATGAAGTTCTATTTAAATTGATAAAAAATAGAATTATTTATCTAAAGACCGTTATAAAAACAGGGGATATAATTGGGGTAATCGGATATAAAGAATTCGATACTTTTATTAATATTCTTTCATTAGTACAAATGGGGATAACCTATGTGCCAATTGATCCAGAATACCCTCAAAAAAGACAGAAATTTATTTTAGAAGATTCAAATTGTAGTTATTATATAGATCATAATGAATTGAAAATTAATCCAAACTACAAGCCAAATAGTACTTCAAGCGATTGTTCTAATCTTTATATTTTATATACTTCTGGAACTACAGGGACTCCAAAAGGAGTCATGATACCAGAATCAGGAATAATAAGACTGATTAACGATAATAATTTAAAAGAATTATCGAATGGATGCGATACTTTCTTACAGCTAAATTCTTTAGGTTTTGATATTTCTGAATTGGAAATATGGTTACCTTTAACTAGTGGAAAGACTTTAGAAATTATACCGAAAAACTATATATTCGATATAGAAAGATTATCACAAATTTTAACATCTAATCATAAATTTGGATCAATAATGTCATTTACCTTACTGCAAGAACTTTTTTCTTATGATAATGAATTATTTAATAATTTCAAATTCATAATAACAGGTGGCGAGATAGTCAAGGATAAATTGATAAAAAATATTTATCATTCAAACGAAAATATTGTCCTTGTTAATGGTTATGGACCCACTGAAAATAGTGTTTTATCTACAATTCAAATAATAGATAGAAATAATAAAAAATCAATCCCTATTGGAAAAAGTATTTCTGGTTCTAGTACATATATTTTAGATCAGTTTGGAAATATTTGTGCACCTATGCAAATTGGAGAAATCATTGTAGGTGGACTAGGGGTAGCGAATGGCTATATAAATCGTGAAGAACTAAATAAAAAGAACTTTTTCTATTTAAATTCGTTTAATGGAGAAAAGTTGTATCATTCTGGTGATTTCGGATATTATAACTATAGTTCGGAAATAATAACCATCGGTAGAAAGGATTCTCAAGTTAAAATTAATGGACAGAGAATTGAAATTAGTGAAATTGAAGATGTTATTCAGAATATTTTAAATTCTAAAAACACACAAATTATTGTTACTGTTATTGATAACACAGTGGTTTGTTTTTACACGGGCTTAAAAATAGATGACTATAGACTAAGAAAAAATATATCGGAAGTGTTAACATCTGTTATGGTTCCTAAATATTTTATAAATATTTCAGAGATACCTCTTACTGTAAATGGTAAATTGAATAATAAACTTCTTACTGAAAAATTCAAGAGAGAAGTATCAAATAATTCTACCAATAATGTAAAAGTTAAATTAGATAATATTGATTTGGATGTGCAAAAAGAATTGAAAGCTTTGTTAATAAAAGATATAAACTTTAATCAAAGCTTTATTGAAAATGGAGGTGACTCTCTTTTAGCAATGAAATTTGTAAATTACATGAAGAAAAAGAATAAAAATATAAGAGTTTCTGAATTGTTAAGTACGAATCCTTTGATAGAGGTGGTCAACAATAGTTATAAATCTGAGGATGATTTACAAATTTCAAAAGATAACAATTTATCTACAGTAAAAGCTTCTGCAGTACAACAAAGTATATTTTTCGATGAAAAATTTAATCATGTAAAATATAAATATAATTCTCCTTTAGTTTTTGAGCTTTATGGTGTAACTCAAATTAATGAAAATAAAATATTGAATAAGATTTCAAAATTTATTTCTAGTCAACGTATACTACATAGTTGTTTACGATTAGAAAGTGGAGAAATTGTTTTTAAAGTTAACGGCCATGAAATAGATATTGTAAGAAGAGAAATGAGTACCGGAAGTTTAAATGATACTATTAAGTCTTCTTTAATAGATTTTGATGTAGAAAAAAATCTATTTTACTGTAATTATTTTAGTCTACAAAATCTAAAATTTTTAATTTTTGATTTTCATCATAGTATATTTGATGGGAAATCACGTGAAATATTTACACAAAATCTAAGAAATTATTTAAATGGTATTGAAAATGAATCTTCTGAAATAGATTATTTTGATTATCTAGATTCAATTGATGAAAAAGATAATATTGAAGATGAGAAATTCTGGAAAAAAGAAATTCAAAGTTTAGGTAATTTTTCAAATGATAATGATATGGTACAGACTTATGGTGTAGATGTCTCAAAATATTACCCTGTTAACATAAGATTGGAAACAATAGAGAAGCTTTTAAAAGTTTCTAAAGCGGCATCCGTGACCGTTAGCACTTTATTATTATCAGCCTTATTTTTAACTAAAAATAAGATTTCATATAAACCAATAAATACGATTGGAATCACAATTTCAACGAGATCAAACGAAGTTACTTCAAAAATTATTGGACCTTTTTTTAATACTCTGCCATTATCCGTTTCAGAAAATAATATTTCAAACGATTCGAAATTTGTTAATAAAATAGGGAAAATGGTTAATGAATTAGTTAATCACTGTCAATATCCATTTAATAAAATTGATTCGATGTACAAAGCGTATTGTGGTGAATACGCAAATAATTTAATGGATTGGATGTATGTTTATAACCATAACAAAAAACTAGAATTTGAAAGTGAAGGCATTAAATTTAAGTCAATAGACATTTTAGATACTATTCAAGCAAAATATAGTTTATCACTGATTGTAAATATCAAGGACGATAATAATTTTTCGATTGGGTTTGAAAGTAAATCACAATTTTATAATGGAAAGAAAATTCAGAATATAATTCTAGAATTTGAAAGCAGTCTTGATGAGATAATTTCTTTTTTTTAGAGTAAATTGGAGAAAATAATGGAATATAATTTTTATGATATAGTTTTTAGGTTTAATGATCAGCCAAATAAGTTAGCAATTGAAACAGACTACAGTCGTATCACTTATGAAGAGCTTTTTAATAAAGTAGAAGATTATAGTAAGAAGATAGAACAAGTAGGATTACTTCCTGGATCTAATGTAATAGTGCATATGAGAAGAGGCCCTGAGTACATTATTACGATTTTATCATTGTCTAAACTTGGCATCACTTTTGTACCGATAGATATTACTTATCCCAAAGAACGAATAGATTTTATAAAAAATGATTGTCAAGCAAATGGAATCATAACTGATTATAAATATGAGGATTTAACAGTTGTTGATTACCTAAGAATAGATGATAATATAAACCTTACTTTTAATATTTTAGGTAAAAGAGATAATGATAGTAATGATAGTAACGAAAAAATCGCATATATAATTTACACATCTGGTAGTACTGGAAAACCTAAGGGTGTTCAAATATCGAACAAAGGATTTAGTTACTTAAAAGAACTGTTCGATGAACATTTGAAATTGGGAAAAGATGATAAAATTTTACAATTCGCTAGCATTTCTTTTGATGCTTCAATTTGGGAAATTTCAATGGCATTAACGAATGGCCTTACATTAGCTCTATTTTTAGACAGTGATAAAGATGTAAATAAATTTGAGAATTTCGTTAAAAATCATTCTGTGACTATTGCCACCTTACCTCCATCTTATTCTGAATTGCTCAGTGAAGAAGTAATTTCTAATTTTAATTTGCTGATCACTGCTGGTTCTGAACCCCATAAAAAACTTCTAAAAAAAATCAATTTAGAAGAAACTAGATATATAAATGCATATGGTCCTACTGAATGTACAGTATGTGCTTGCTTGTGGGAAGCAAAAGACTTAAAAGAATTAGATTCTAAGCAAATACCAATTGGAAATATTAGTCAAGATAATCTTCTGATCGATGACAGTGGTGAACTATGTGTATCCGGGGAAGGCTTATCAGTGGGGTACCTAAATCGAGATATTTTGAATAAAAAGAACTTTTTTTATTTAAATGGATTTCGTTACTATAAAACAGGTGACTTAGTGAATACTGATAAGCACGGAAACATATATTTCAGAGGGCGCAATGATAATCAAGTGAAGTTTAACGGCTATCGTATAGAACTCGAAGAGATTGAACGTTCAATATTTGATATAGATCTTTCAATTATTGATGCAGCTGTAACAGTACTTAATGATACCTTGGTATGCTTTTATATTGGGAATATTGATGTTTCTGAAGTGAAAAGAGAGTTAGAAGCTAAGCTACCTATTTATATGGTTCCTTCTATTTTCCAAAATGTAGAGTCTTTTATATATAATACAAGTGGGAAAATTGATAGAAGTAAATTAACGATTAAAACCCAAGAACAGAATTTTCAGAATTCGGATAATATAATTAATTCAAAATTAGAAGAAATTTTAATAGAAATTTTGCCAGTTGAGGTAAGTAATCGTGATGAAAGTTTAATGGAGTATGGTCTAAACTCATTAGGACTAATTAATCTAGCTGCTAAAGTAAAAAATATTTTTGGAATAAATATTTCTATTGAAGAAATTTCTAAAAATTGCACCTTTAATGGTTTAATGGATATTCTGTTGCATAAAAATGAGGATTTAGGACTTATCAAAAATAATGAAATCACGCATGATGTGAAAAATGAAAATGAGTGGTTTCCTTTGACAAATATGCAGGAATCTTATTTATTAGGAAGAAATAATTTTTCTGAAATGGGTGGTTATGGAACACATGGTTATTTTGAAATTAAAACTCAATTAGATCCTTTAAGACTATCAAATGCTCTAAACAAAGTTATTTCAAGTCAAGGTATGCTTAGAGCAATCTTTTCTGAAGACTTACAGCAAAGGATACTCCCTGATACATTAAAATATCAGATAGATATTTTAGACATGAGTAGTTCGACACAAGAAGAGATTGATAAAGAAATAAATAGAAGAAGAGATAAATTAAGTCATCAAATTTTTGATTACACGAAATGGCCATTGTTCGAAATTAGTGCATTACGTATTTCAGAAAAATATACTATTTTGTTTATTAGTATTGATGGTTTATTGGCAGATGCCAAAAGCATGAAGATTTTTGCTAGTCAATGGTTAGCAGCTTATAATGGAGCTGATATTAGTAAATTAGCACCTAGAATATCATTTAGAGATTATATTATAAGCACAAATAATGATAGCGAAAATAAAGAGAGAGCCAAAACATTTTGGTTGAATAAATTAGATAAACTCCCTGAATCTCCTCAGATTATTGATAAAGATACAGAAGCTGGAGTAGAGAATGTCTTTTCTAGAGAATCTCTATTTTTAAATGAACAATCTTGGGTTTTGATTAAAGAATTTTGCCATAATAACCATATTACTCCGACGGCTTTTTTTATACAAATTTACTTTGATACTTTGAAAAGATGGAGTCAAAATAAAAAATTCACGATCAATTTAAGTGTTTTTAATAGAAAAAATATACATGAAGATATTGATAATCTGATTGGTGATTTTACAAGTAATATATTTTTAGATAATCAGAATCAAGATTCTGAGGATAATTTTATTGAAAAAGTAACCTCCTTACAAGCTGATCTGTTTTTAGCAATAGATAATATTTCATTTGACGGTATTGATTTTTTAAGAGCATATGCAAATAAGTATAAGAAAAATTTAATAGTTCCCTATGTAGTTACTAGTCTAATCTCAGAGGAGACAACAAAACAAGCAACTGATTATTTAGGAGAAATGACTTATGGAATCAGTCAAACTCCTCAAGTTTATATTGATATGCAAATCTCTAATAGTCATGAAGGAATATTAATAAATTGGGATTATTCAACTCAAAAATTTACAAAAAAATTTATGCTAAAGATTATTGAAGTTTTTGAGCAAAATGTTGCTTCAATTTTAAACGGTAAAAAAAATATAGATACAGAATTACCGAATAGTGATAAGTTAATAATCCAAAATTATAATGATACTACTACAGTAGGATATGATTCTTGTAGATTAGAACAACTATTCTTTAATACAGTAAAGAACTATCCAAACCAGATTGCTATTAAGGATAAAGATTGTAGTTATACATATTCTCAATTAGAAAAAGAAGTTATACAAAGAGCCTCTAGTATAACACACACAATTGGGAAAAAAGGGCAAAAAATTGGGATTATTGATGAACGTAATTGTCAGACTATTATTGATTTAATCAGTATTTTATATAGCGGTAATACATATGTTCCTATTGAAAAAGATTGTCCCTCAGAGAGAGTGGCATATATTAAAAATGTTGCAGAAATAGAATATATGATTAATGATATTGATAAAATAGAACAATTAGAAAAAGCTGATGGGATTAATGACGAAGAACAGGTGGCCTATGTGATTTTCACTTCTGGTAGTACAGGAAAGCCAAAGGGGGTAGCTGTGTCTCACAGAAGTGCTGTAAATACAATTGTTGATATCAATAAAAGGTTTAATCTAAATAGGAATGATCATTTTATACTTTTGTCTTCATTAAGTTTTGATTTATCTGTTTTTGATATTTTTGGCTCTCTTGCTATTGGAGGCAGTCTTTATATTGTTGATGATAGGAGAAATCTAGAGGAAATTAATAATATTATTAAGCAAGAGAAGATAACTGTCTGGAATAGTGTTCCATCCACCATGAAGGCATATTTAAATTACAGCAATAATGAAATTTTTAATATAGATAAAATTGGTGATGAGTTCGAAAATTTGACAAGCTTAAACAGTCTTATTGATGAAAATATAGTATTTGATAAGGAAGCTAGTGACAAATATAAGAGTGATTGTACGAGTAGGTTTGTGATTAGTAATTATAATGAAAAAATAAATCTCCCATCAAATAATAGTTTTCCTGATTTTATTCTAAGTAGAAAGTCTACAAGAAGTTTTTGTGAAGAAGACTTAATACCTATGGATAAATTCTTTAAAGTTATATCCTCACTAGGAAAAATAAAGGGGCACAATACTTCTCATTACCTTTATCCATCTGCCGGAGGGCTTTACCCTATTGATATATATATTTCGATCGAAAATAATAAAATTGAAGGAATAAGCGGAGGTATCTATTATTACAATCCAGTAGCCAATACAATCTATAGAATTAATAATAACCCTCTTGAAAGCGATGTACACTATTATAGTAATCAGATAATCTCGAAACATTCAAGTTTTACTATTTTATTGGTATATAATTCAGAAGCAAATATTAGAAAATATGGTAGTGATGGTTATAAATATGCTCTAATTGATTCTGGATATTTAGGACAGCATATTACTACAGTTGCAAATATCAATGGTATCTCATCTTGTGTAATTGGGGCAGCAGATAGTGAATTAATTACTAAAAACCTCTCATTATCAGCTAATCAAATGTTTCTAAATTGTATTATTTTTGGTCGTGAAACTAATAATCTAGTTTATAAATTGAATGAAATAAAAATTCAAAATATTTCTGTACCTGAAAATTCCTTAAAAATAATTAATGAAAAAGTTAGTTCTATAAGAGTTGTTATGTTGAGTGGGGACTATATTCCCTTAGATTTACCAGGTAAAATTTTTGATAAGTTTGGAGAAAAGGTTGCTTTATATAGTTTAGGTGGAGCAACTGAATGTAGTATATGGTCAATATATTATCCAATATCAAAGGTTGAATCAAAATGGAAAACTATACCATACGGATACCCACTGGGAAATCAAAAAATTTGGATTATGGATGAAAAATTAAATATTTGTCCAGTTGATGTATTAGGTGAAATTATTATTGGAGGAGTTGGTGTAGGAGAAGAGTATCTAAATAATCCAATAAAAACTTCTGAATCTTTTGTAAATAATTCACAATTTGGAAAAGTTTACAGAACAGGTGATTTTGGTATTCTTCGAGAGAATGGAACTATTGAGTTTATGGGGAGACTAGATGATCAAGTGAAAATAAATGGTTATCGTGTAGAACTTCCAGAAATTGAAAAAGTAATTAAAAATAATTGCGATGTTCAAGATGTAGTAGCAATTATTGAGAGCGCAGAAAGTGGTATTAATAAACTTATTTGTTTCGTCCAGAGTGAGATTAATTCTAACTTGTATGGATATATTGTGGAAAGAATTAAAAATGAACTTCCTGTATATATGATTCCTCAAGAAATTTATAAAGTTGAAAAGATTCCAGTTACAGAAAATGGTAAAGTGGATAAGAAAAAATTACTAGCTAATACTATGAATTATAAAAAGAATGATTTAGAATCAGCTAATAATTTATTGTCTGATTACCAATCATATGAAACAGAAAAAAGACATGATGAAAACTTATTAATAGAGGTTCGTCAAATTTTCTCTAGTATTCTTGATGTAAGTGATTTTTCAAATGATAGTACTATCTTTGAACTTGGAGGGGACTCTATAAATATTGTTAGTATTCAGAAACAAATTGAAAGAAAATATGGAGTTAGCTTAAAAATCATTGATGTTTTTGAGAATAATACAGTTAATAGGCTTGTAAAATTTTTAGAATCACAAAATAAAGTAAAAATTATTGGTGCTCACTTCACATCGCCATTTTTGAGAAACAAATCTGGTGATGTAACTGTAGAAGAGACAGTTAAAATAGTTAAACAAAGTGAGTTGTTATCTGTTTTTGAAGCATTAGTACTTATACTACTAGATGTTATAACTAATACTAAAATTGATATTTCATATGATTGTGATAATGATAATTCTAAGAAGACAAAAATTCTCAGATTTAGTAAGGAATATTTGAAACTTGATAAAGTAAATTTGGATAATACTTTTTCAAAATTAATTGAACAATCAAAATTTGAAACTTCACTTAATTTAACTAGTGATGGGGGAACTATGATAAGTTATACCAATTTAGCAGAACAATATAAAAATAGTAACGCAGACCTGGTGTTTTACTTTAATGAAGCGGACTCTGAACTCAAAGCGAAATTTAATTCTAGTAAATTGAAAGCGTCAAGAATTAAAGTCTTACTTGATAATGTAGCTAAGGTATCAGAGAGCTTAAATTAAGATTTAAGGGAGAAAAATATGATAAATAATGCAGCTATATTTCCTGGACAAGGAAATTTGGATTTAGAGAAATTCAAAAAAATCATTGAAGAAAATCTTGAGGCTCAAAGAATTTTAGATAAAGCCATGAATATCATAGGGGAAAAAAGTGAATATTTTTTTTCAGAGGATATTCAAAAGAGTACATATAATTCGCAAATTCTAACTTTTTTATCATCATATATATTTTTCCAAATATTTAAAAGAGATGTTCAAGATGAATTCTACATGTATGCAGGACATAGTTTAGGTGAAATCACAGCATTAGTATGTGCTGATGTTATTACATTTGACGAAGGGTTACTGTATGTTAATGAACGAGCTAAAGCAATGGAAGAGTGTACTACTGATAAGTTAGGTGGTATGACGGCTGTATTCCATAATGATCTTAATTTGCTAGAGAAGTTATCAAAACAATTTGAAGTTGATATTTCTAACTATAATTCAAAAAAACAAATTGTTTTTTCTGGAAATCTAGAAAATTTAAATAAATTGGAATTTGAGTTACAAGAAAAATCAATACCTTTTAAAAGATTAAAAGTTGCAGGTGCATTTCATAGTAATTTAATGAAAAAAGCAAGTGAAAAACTTGAAAAAATAAGAATAAACTATAATCCTGATAATATTGATAGGGTTTTTAGTAGTGCTTTAAGAAGATTTTATAATAAAGAAGATAATTTATCTTACATTCTTTCAAAGCAGATATTGATGCCTGTCCACTGGAATGAGGTTATTGCTCAAATGAAGGAAAATAATATTAAAAATATCATTGAATTTGGTACGCAGCCTGTCTTAAAGAATTTCTTTAATTCTAGTTACCCATACATTTTTGACATTGTTACTTCCTGTGAGGAAGATTATGAAAATATTTATTTAAAAAATTCATCAAACTTCTATTTAAAATTTTTAAAAAAAATTATATCTATTGCTGTTTGTAGTAAAAATAATTCTGATGATTTAAATGGTTTCGAGGAATATATAAACATATACCAGGATCTCTTGCAGAAATGTAATGATTTCATCTCGAATGATGGTTTAGTAGATATTTCAAGTTGTCAGTTATTCTATGATACACTTTTTTCTAAGTTACTTCCCTTAAAGTCTGTTCCGGAAAGTGAAATTATTGGTAGAAAGAATGAATTAAAGAAAAACTTTCATATTGGAGGTTTAAAATGGGAATTTTAGATGATATTGTTTTGGATAGTTATCAGAATACATCAGAAAAAAATAATAAGTATGCAATTATTGGAATTTCCGGCTTATTTCCTGAATCAGAATCTGTAGATGATTTTTTCAACAATTTATTGAGAGGAAAGGATTTTATTAGAGATTTTCCTGAACAAAGGAAGAATGAAGTAAAAAAATTTGGAAAAAAAATTTCAAAAAAAGACAAATCATATAGACATGCAGCTTATTTAAATGATATTAGTGGATTTGATAATGAGTTTTTTCAAATAAGTGATGCAGAATCAAGATTAATTGATCCCAAACAACGTTTGATATTAATGACGGCTTATAGAGCTTTTGAAGATGCAGGTATTTTGGATGAACTTTCAAATACTTCTACCGGTGTTTTTATTGGGAATAGTAATATGCTTAACTACAAATACTTTGATATCATAAAAACTATTCGACCAGATTTAGTAGATATTTCTGGTACAGGAAATATGGATTCAATGTTATCCAGTAGAATTTCATATTATTTCAATTTAAAAGGACCAAGTGTTGTGATAGATACAGCCTGTTCCTCTAGTTTGTTTGCGGTGGACCAGGCAATTAATTCTATTTCATGTGGCGAATGTGACCTTGCTTTGGTTGGTGGTGCACATATTCTCATATATCCTGAGAATGTTGATGTGAGTTTAGGGATTGAATCTAAGGATGAACGAACACGAACTTTTGACGATTCTGCAAATGGAACGGGTGTGGGAGAAGCTGTTGGAGCAGTAGTAATAAAAAGATTAAATGATGCAATTGAAGATAAAAATTATATTTATTGTGTAATAGATGGTGTGTTATCTAATCAAGATGGCGATTCAATAAGTATAACTGCCCCAGATAGACGTGCCCAAAGTGATCTTCAATTATCGCTTTGGGAGAAAAGTTCATTTAATCCAGAAAAAACTGTATACGTAGAAGCACATGGAACCGCAACTCATTTAGGTGATGATGTTGAAATCAAAGCTTTAACTGATTCATTTAGAAATTACACAGACAGGAAGCAGTTTTGTGGAATAGGGTCAGTAAAGACAAACATTGGTCATACAATAGATGCATCAGGTATATCTTCGTTAATTAAATGTATTAAAATAATTGAAAATAATACAATACCACCGTCAATAAATTTTTCTTATCCTAATAGAAATATAGATTATGAAAATTCTCCGTTTTATATTGTAGATAAAGCAAGAGAGATAGTTGAAGATGATTATAAAATATTAATTAACTCTTTTGGATTGAGTGGTACTAATACTCATATTATCTTAAGCCCATTTCCTAATCAAGAAAAAAAATCATTTAAACGTAGCCCATTCCGTCTTAAAAATTTCTGGGTAGCTAGTAATGAAGGAACATTATTATCAGAAGATAGTACGGAAAACATTTTAATATCACTATTAGAACAAAAATTTGGATTTTTAGATATTAATTTAAATACAGAAATTGCAGATTTAGAATTAGATTCAATATTTATTACTAGAGTATATTCAGAAATTAATAAATTATTTCCTAATTCAATAGAAATTGCTGATTTTTATAGTTTAAAAACAATTGGAGAATTCGCCAAAAAAATTGAAGAAAAAAGCTTAATTCCTGATTATAAAAATGGAATTTCAAAACTTGTAAATTCTTCTACTATTAATGAAACTGGCGAAGATGAATATGCGATTATTGGTATAGATTTAAATATTGGAAAGAATCAAAATAAAGATGAATTTTATAATTCTTTACTAGCTGGGGAAAAATTCATTAGCAACCTTTCTCCTAAAAGGATTAAGATTGCTAATGAATTTGGAAACGTCTATAATTTCACAGACTTGAGTTTTAGGAAAGGAAATTATCTCCAAAATATAGATTTATTTGATTATAACTTCTTCAACATTCCTAGATCTGAAGCTATGCTGATGGATCCAAATTCAAGATTAATGTTAACTTCTGCATACAAAGCAATATTAGATGCTGGATATACAAAAGAGACAGTAGACAACAGAAAATGGGGGACTTTTATTTCATTTGGACAAGATTATCTTTTTAATTATGGTAGTCTAATTGCTTCATTGGATAACAAGAAAATTGGAAATTCTAACACAGGAAATATGGCAGCCATGATTTCTGGCAGAATTTCATATCTGCTGAATCTTAAAGGTCCAGCAATTACAGTTGATTCTTCATGCTCCTCTTCTTTATCTGCCGTTTCGCTAGCTGTTGATTCAATTAAAGAAAAAAAATGTGAGGCAGCGATAGTTGGTGGAGTTAAAATTAATTTTTGCCCGATAGACTCAAAAGAGAATGATATTGGTATTTTTGATAACTCAGAAAATTCCTCTGCATTTGATGATAAGGCAAATGGTACTTATATTGGGGAGGGCGTAGCGACAATTATAATAAAAAGTAAATCCAAAGCAATGCAGGATAATGATAGGATATATGCAACAATCTGTGGTATGGCAGTTAATCATGATGGAAAAACATCAGGTTTAACTGTTCCAAATCCTAATGCACAGGCTAATGTTATTCTGGATGCGTGGAAAAATATAGAGGTGGAAGATTCTGATGAATTATATATTGAGACTCATGGAACAGCCACTAAATTGGGCGATCCAATAGAAATATTTGGAATTAATCAGGCATTTAATTTTATGAGGGATAATAGCATTGGAATCGGATCTGTAAAAAATAATATAGGGCACTTATTTGAATTATCGGGTCTAGTAAGTATTATTAAGGCTGCGATGTCACTATATAATGGAAAAATTCCTAAAAATATAGGATTTATGTATCCAAATAGAAATATAAATTTCATGAATTCTAAAGTATATATTAACGACCTAAATAAAGACATAGCGGGTAAAGAAACTTATATCGGTGTTAGTTCTTTTGGTTTTTCGGGAACAAATGCTCATATGGTTTTAAAAAGGAGCCCGCCTAACAATAAACAATTTTCTAATTTCAAAGTTAAAAAATTGGATTTGACGGAAGAGAAGTGTTGGATATCTGATTATTTAAATCATACTACTGAGTCTAGTTCAAACAAAACAATTAAAGATCAACTAAAAGAAGTATTTATAGATATTTTCGGTAGTCAAAAAAATATTTCAGGAAATATCTACGAACTAGGTGGAGATTCTTTAACAGCTGTAGAAATTGCAGGACGATTGAATAAGATTTTCAATTTGAAGTTATCAGCAGCAGATATCTTAAGAAACAACTCAATTGATAGTTTGTCAAATTTTTTATCAAACAATAATTTATATGAGAACGATCAAGAAATAGTAAAATCAGAAGTGAAGAATAGATATCTTGCAACACCACAGCAAATTAGAATGTATAAAATGTCAAAAAGTCATTTGGAAACAGGTTTAAATGTAAATATTTGTTTGCATTTAAAAGGTATGATAGATATTGAAAAACTAAATGCTGCATTCAATAAAATTATTGAGAAAAACGAAGCTTTCAGAACAAAATTTATAGAGGAAGCCGGACAAATTTTTCAAGTTATAGATCCATTTATGCAAAAAAACATTGAGGTCGAATATGCTTCAGTTGAAGAATGGGAAACAATAAAAGATAATTTCATTAAGGTGTTTGATTTAAAAAATGGTTCTCTTTTTAGAATCAAGCTATTACAAAGTAGCCCCAATAATTCGATTTTGTTATTTGATGCACACCATATTATTTTTGATTTTCAATCAATGAAAGTATTTTTAAGTCAATTAATAACGTTATACAACAATCAAGAAGTTCTAGTTCCTTCTATTGATTATACAGATTATTCAGAATGGTATAATCAACAGATTAAATTAAATCATAAATTTAAATTACAAGAATGGGTAAATGAATTGAAGGAAGCACCTATAAATCTAGAGGTTGTGCCAGCTAATATAAAAAGCAATACAATAAGTTCAATCAGGTTTACTATAGATTCAACATTACTAGAAAATTTAGAAAGATACTCTGCAAAACAAAACGTTAGTCTGTTTTCGGTGTTACTAGCTACTTATCTTAAAACTAATAGTGTAATTGAGAAAAACGATAAACAAGTTGTTGGTATACCGGTGTCTGGCCGAGATTTTGGTAATGTTAAAAATATAATTGGTCTTTTTAGAAATTCTCTTCCCATTTATATGGACTTATCTAAAGTTAAAAATGCTAGCGAATTAATTTTAGAAACACAATCTAAAATTTTATCTGCTATGGAAAAACAAGAAATACAGACATATGAAATAGAAGAGGCGATGGAAAAAAATAATTTATTTAATAATTATTTTATTTACCAAGATTCAATTAGTTCTGATAATTTTAAAATAGATGGATTAGAGATTCAAACTGAATTGATAAGAAAACAAGGTATGTTTAATATTAAATGGGAATTTGTGAAAATTGATGGATGCTTACAAGGCATAATCGAATATAGAAATGAATTGTTCACTGAATTAGAAATAACACATTTAAAAAAATATTTCCTTGAAACAATCAAAAGAAATATCCAAGAATGAAGGGAGAAAGAATAAATGGAAAATCTTTTAGAAGTTAAAAAACTATCAAAAACGTATAAAAACGGAAGAAAAGCATTAGATAATTTAAATTTTCATGTTACAAAAGGTGAAATTCTTGGTTTCTTAGGACCAAATGGTGCAGGGAAAAGTACGACAATAAATATTTTATCTACTTTATTACAATCTGATGAAGGCGAAATAATATTTTTTAATGATGAAAATTTGTCCATCAAGGATGTAAAAAAACAACTCGGAATTGTTCCTCAAGAATTGGCTATTTATGAAGATATCACAGCCGCACAGAATGTTAAATTCTTTGCTTCTTTATACGGAGTCAAAAAAAGCGAAATTAATGAAAAAGTTGAAAATGCATTAAAAAAAGTTGGACTTGAAGACAGGAAAGATGACAAACCATCAACTTTTTCTGGTGGTATGAAAAGACGTCTGAATATTGCATGTGCAATAGCACATAACCCTAAATTGATTATTTTTGATGAACCAACAGTAGGAATTGATCCACAATCTAGGAATCATATTCTAGATTCAATTAAGCAGTTGAGGGATGAGGGAGCTACTATCATTTACACAACTCACTATATGGAAGAGGTGCAACAAATTTGTGACCGTGTCATTATCATGGATGGTGGAGCGGTACTTTTGAATGGTTCTCTTGATGATATTTTAGAATATTATAGCAATTCTAATTATCAAGTTAGAGTAGATAAACAGGTATCTCCTGCAGTGTTAGATGAAATTCGTGAATTAACAAATGTAGAAAGTTTGAAACAAAAAGATGAATTTGAAATAATCTTTAGTATGTGTGGGGAGTCTATGACAATTAATAGTGTACTAGAGGTTTTAATTAAGTTTAATCTAAATATCACCAGTATTACAATGGTAAAGAGAAATTTAGAAGATGTTTTCTTACTATTAACTGGGAAAAATTTAAGAGATTAGTTGGGGGGATTGGAATGATAACTATGATGAAACAAGATGTGATGAATCTTTTAAAGAATAAGCCAATCATGATGTATCTGCTAATTTATCCAATTGTCCTGATTTTAACAACAGGGTTTGTATTTGGTTCGATTTTTAGTGACGATGTTTTAACATCATATGATTATTACGGTGTTACTATGATGATTTATTTGTCCATGGCAACAGTAATTATATTGCCAGAATTATTATTTGGGAGTAATGTGAAGTATGCAAATTACAGGATTGTATATTCTCCGATTCCACGTTACAAGATTTATTTGTCAAAATTAATAGTTGCTATTTCTATTTCATATCTGATCCTAGCTTTTTATATGCTTATCTTTAATAGTACAGGGGTGGTAAACTATGGTAAATCTAATATTGCCTATAGTTTGTTGCTTGACTTAGCCTTAGTAATTTTTTCTATCACATTTGGAGGTGCTTTCTGTGTATTGTTAAAAAGTGAAGATATTGTAACAAAAATTTTAAATCTAGTTATTAATGTTTTAGCAATTTTATCTGGTTTATTTTTCCCAATGTATATCTTTGGGGAAAAAATTGCTAATTTATCTGCCTTATCCCCAATTTCAAAAGTGATGTCAACTTTTTTTAGTATCATTTACGATAAAAATTATAGTTCATATTTTAATACATTATCAATTTTGTTACTATGTTCAGTACTATTTGTAATTATCATTCACTTTAAGTATCGACCTGAAAATTTTGGAGAGTGAAAAAATGAAATTTATTATTTTAAGAAATAACTTACAACGTTTTTGGAAAGAAAAAACATATGCTATTATATCTTTTCTACTTGTTTTTATAACCATCGCAGCAACATCGTTTGTTGTAACAATGGAAAGTCAAAAAGTAAAGATTGGTGTAACAAAAAATGCAATTGAACTATTAGAGATGAATAATAACAACATTTCTATCAAAGAAGTAGAAAAAGATATGAACTATTATGTTAATCTAATATCAGGCGAATATGATGCATATATCAATAAAGAGGATGGAAAATATAAAGTAACTACAGTCAGAAACTCAACTTTAGGTATGAAATTAAGTCAGTATTTAAATGAAGGAAAATCATTAACTGCTTCTAGCAATAATAATTATTATAAAATTATTATTACTGTTATGGCTATGAGCTCTATGATACTCTCGTTAATACTATACAGATATTATTTTGATGATAGAAATGGACTGGATAAACGAATCTATCTAAGTGGAGTTTCCAATTTTTCTTATGTTCTACAACAGGTAGTGTTTAATTTTTTGATTTTATTTACTACTAATTTATTAAGTAGTTTAATTTTACTTCCTTTATTTGATCTTAATATTTCATGGAAGTTAGTCCTATATATTCTCTTAATTGAGCTATTTTCAGCAAACTTTGGAATATTTTTATCTACTTTGACTAAAAAAAATCAAGGAGCGCTTATAATCGGAACAATGGTATCTGTTATAACTATGCTTCTTTCAGGTGCATTGTTTTCTGTAAAAAAAGATTCCATTCAAGATAAGATACATTATATCTTTCCTCAGTATTATTTTTCGAATTTAGGAAAAAGTATTGATGGTAATTTAACTAATTTATCTTATTCGATTACAGTAATTGTAGGTTACATACTTTTGTTCTTCCTGATTGCAAATTACTTACAAAATCAAAAAGTAGGTGAATGATACATTTTAAATCAATTATCATAATGATTCTTTAGAATTTATCGTTTAAAAGAAGGAACTATGGAAACATCCTCGCAAATATATCATTCCAATGATGACTTATCTATTTTTCTTTATTTTACTAATACCAAAGAAATTCTAAAGCCCATTTGTAGAATCAAGTGTAACATAGTTTTAATCCTTTCAAGCTGTTTGAGTCAACTCAAGCAGCTTTTTCGATGACTTATACCCATGAATTCTTCTAGATTTCCTTTGAATATTTTTGTGCAAGCCTCTATAAATTTTTATTTCAATTCTTTGGGTAAATTTGCTTTTGAAACGAACTCACGTAAAGGACTGATGAAGTTCTCATTGAATATCTTACCATAGAATGAATAGGCATGGGAAAAATAACTTTTTAATACCTCTATTTAATTGAATAAAGAAAACTCGATTTCATTTTCAGTAGTAATGATTTAATTGAATACCGTTTCTTGCGTTATAACACGTCTTGATTGACATATTCTATCTTCTTCTCTAAGAGCTTCCTTGAGATAGCATAGCGAGTTTGTCACTCTACTAAGGTCAGAATAGAAGGTTCACCGACAATCTTCTAAGCAATAATAGAGTCTAGTTCACAATCTCAGTAACATGTACAAGTATTATTTCTTCTACACATATCATAAATTTTACTTTCCTAGTTGTTTTTTATTAAGTAAAGATTTGGTAGATATATTAAAAGGTAGTACAACTCTGGGTAATTCGATAAACTTTCCTTAGACGTGCAGTCTAAGCAGATTTTTATCCTTTATTTAAATAAACCTAGAATTTATTATTGTTCAACTTCAGAGAAGTACTTGTATAATTGATTAGTGAATGGATTCCTAACATTTTATAGTGCTTTTAAGACACTAATTTATCAGATAAACACGTCTTTTGTGTTTCGCTTTATTTTACAGTAAGACTAATTTTTAAATGTCAGTAATTTTAAATAGTTGATAAAATTTTTGCTCTCAGACGGTTAATAGATATGCTTATGAGAAGTGTTTAATAAATTAATTTTAGTTCAAAATGTCCAATTTGGACACTTTGAATGATTTCTTAGTTTTATATATTATACTTTTCTCAGGAGAAAGCTAGATGTACAGACGTTTGAGAGATTTGAGGGAAGATCACGATTTGACCCAAAAACAAATAGCTAAAATACTTTCGTTTACAAACTCAGCTTATGCTAAAATTGAACGGGGTGAACATGCCTTAACGGAAGATGTATTGGTAACTCTCTCAAACTTTTACGATGTCAGTACAGACTACCTATTGGGATTGACAGATTTTCCTGATAAAATTCGCTTTAGAAAATAATCTCCTTAATTTCATAGAGTGTGAAAATGAGGAGATTTTTTTATTTGTTCTTTGACAATTGAATAGTCCAAAATGGTACTTTCCTCATTTGTGGAGCAGATTTGAATGGCTCGCCATGATAAGAGCGATTTTAAAACCATCAATAAAATAGAGCGATACTTTATATGCCATGATACAAATGATATACAATGATACTTCTGACCGTTCAGGCTGCCACCGTAAAAGAGCAGTAAGTGAAATTCTTATGATGACTTCATCAGTCATGCCATGGAGGTAAAAATATTTTTTAGGAAGGATGATGTCATGAATATAAAATATATATCTGTCGAAAATTCCATTGCAGAATGGGCCGATAAAAAAGGAAGTCTAAAAAGATGGGATGGTTTAAATCAATATACATTGAACAGATGGATTAAAGAAATGCGAGAAAACAGAACATTTTCCATGTATGTAATTAACCCAACCCATAAACTTGTTTTCATTAATCTAGAAGGATTTGAAAGTTTCTTAAGATGGAAGCAAAAGCGGACAAAATAAGGAAGTCATGGTATAATATAGGGTAGTTATTTATTCTATACAACAATGATTTATTTCTTTTTAAGAGTTAAGAGGAATTAAATTATGTATTATGTAACTAAAACAAATTCAAAAGGGCAACCCTTATATCAAGTGGTTGAAAAGTACAAAGATCCACTAACAGGAAAGTGGAAATCAGTAACTGTAAGTTATACTAAGAATACTAGTAGGGCGAGGAAACAAGCTGAAAGAGAGGTTCTTGATAAAATAGATAGACTAACTACTTCATTTGAAAGTCAGTTTAGCCCTGAACTGATTACAACATTTGGAGAGTTAAAAGAAAATTGGTTTCAGACTTGGTGTGTCTCTGTTAAACCACAAATAATTCAAAGAGAACTACTGGTTATGAAGCGTCTTGGGAAAATTATAGGAGATGATTTTTTGTTAGACAGGATTACTCCACTTCTGATGAAAAATAGTCTCAATAAATATTTAGAAATATATGATGCATCGCCTTCAACAATGACTCATATAAAAAGTACTTGTAATAAGATTTTTAATCATGGTGTGTTATATAATGTCATTAAGTTTTCTCCAATGACTGCGGTAAAACTAGATATTTCATTAGAGAAAAGGCGTAAAGCAAAAGAAAGACATGATTCTAAATTTCTAGAAATCCATGAATTACATGCATTTTTTGATGTGTTACGCCAATGCAGAAATGCAAACTATTATGATCTTGCTATAGTATTGTTGCTTACAGGTATTCTAATTAGTGAAGCAGCTTTTTTACCATCAGATATTGATTTTGAAAAAGGAATCTTGCATATTGATAAGGCACTTCAATATCACTGTTTAAAAGTTGAACAATTTCATTTTGATACAACTAAAACACTCAATTCAATTAGAGAAGTAGCTTTGCCTGAAGCTACAAGCGAAGCTATTAAAAGGACAATACAGAGAAATAAAGAGTTTGATGCTTATATGGAGAAACATCCCTGTCCTGCTTTTACACATTCTGAAAGTGTATTTAGAACAGAATACGGCTCTCCAATAACATCAAGCACTTTTCGTCAAATTTTGAAACGAATAGAAGGAAAATTATTGACAAATTGTTTAAGCGACTATGGTTTTAAGTGGGTAAAACATGTTACTCCCCATTCGTTTAGGCATATGCATATTAGTTACCTTCAAAGTAATGAGATGCACATAGCAGTAAAAGATATTATGACTAGAGTAGGACATGCTAACTTTGAGACAACAATGGGCTATACACATAATATAAATCGTTCACAAGAAAATACGGTAAAAGCCTTAAATCAATTTGTAGAAAATCACAATTTCCATTTTGAAGAATTGAAAAGTTATACCTGTAAATATTCCAGAATGATTGAAAAATTCATTGAAACTAGTGATAATAGCAATAAAGTAGAATTAAGTGTTGATGAGTTCAAAGACTTGTTACATCTTAATCCACATTACTCACCTAAAAATATTGTTTCAAATTTACTATTAAAAATCAAAAAAGATATTGTCAAATACCATCCACAGTTTGATATAAAGATTGTGAAATCAAGTGAGAATCAAATCAGAGGTTTTTCCATTGCATGGTAGTTTTGGTGTTCGCTTGGTGTTTAGACAATAGTAAAATAAAATAGGGGCTCTAAACCCTTGCTACGAAAGGAAAAAAACTCAATGGCTATTATTCAATGGTTTCCTGGTCACATGTCTAAAGCACGTCGACAGGTTCAGGAAAATTTAAAATTTGTTGATTTTGTGACGATTTTGGTGGATGCACGCTTACCTCTATCTAGTCAAAATCCTATGTTGACCAAGATTGTTGGTGATAAACCAAAACTCTTGATTTTAAACAAGGCGGACTTGGCCGATCCAGCAATGACCAAAGAATGGCGTCAGTATTTTGAATCACAAGGAATCCAGACGCTAGCTATCAACTCCAAAGAGCAATTGACTGTAAAAGTTGTGACAGATGCGGCCAAAAAGCTCATGGCTGATAAGATTGTTCGCCAGAAGGAACGTGGTATCCAGATTGAAACCTTGCGAACCATGATTATCGGGATTCCAAACGCTGGTAAATCAACTCTCATGAACCGTTTGGCCGGTAAGAAGATTGCCGTTGTCGGCAATAAACCAGGTGTTACCAAAGGTCAACAATGGCTCAAAACCAATAAAGATCTTGAAATCCTAGACACGCCAGGAATTCTCTGGCCTAAGTTTGAAGATGAAACTGTTGCGCTTAAGTTGGCCTTGACTGGAGCTATCAAAGACCAGCTGCTTCCTATGGATGAGGTAACTATTTTTGGTCTCAATTATTTCAAAGAACATTATCCAGAAAAGCTGGCCGAACGCTTCAAACAAATGAAAATTGAGGAAGAAGCTCCGGTTATTATTATGGACATGACCCGTGCCCTCGGTTTCCGTGACGACTATGACCGTTTTTACAGTCTCTTCGTGAAGGAAGTCCGTGATGGCAAACTCGGTAACTATACCTTAGATACATTGGAAGACCTTGATGGCGACGATTAAAGAAATCAAAGAACTCCTTGTGACGATCAAGGATTTAGAAAGCCCTATTTTTTTAGAGCTTGAAAAGGATAATCGCTCTGGAGTTCAAAAAGAAATCAGCAAGCGTAAAAAAGCTATTCAGGCAGAATTGGATGAGGATCTTCGTTTGGAAGCCATGCTTTCCTACGAAAAAGAACTTTACAAGCAAGAATTGACCTTGATAGCAGGTGTTGACGAGGTTGGACGTGGTCCTCTGGCTGGGCCTGTAGTCGCTGCAGCTGTTATTTTACCTAAAAATTGTAAGATTAAAGGCCTCAATGACAGCAAGAAAATTCCTAAAAAGAAACATCTGGAGATTTTTCAAGCCGTTCAAGACCAAGCCTTGTCGATTGGAATTGGTATCATGGATAATCAGGTCATCGACCAAGTCAATATCTATGAAGCAACCAAACTAGCCATGCAGGAAGCTATCTCCCAGCTCAGTCCTCAACCTGAGCACCTCCTGATAGATGCCATGAAACTGGAATTGCCCATTTCACAAACCTCCATTATCAAAGGAGATGCCAACTCCCTCTCTATCGCAGCGGCTTCTATAGTAGCCAAGGTGACCCGTGATGAATTGATGAAGGAATACGATCAGCGGTTTCCTGGCTATGATTTTGCTACTAATGCAGGATATGGAACAGCTAAACACCTGGAAGGCTTCATAAAACTAGGAGTTACCCCAATTCACCGAACCAGCTTTGAACCCGTTAAATCGCTGGTTTCAGGAGAAAAATAAAGTTAAGTTAGAAGGAATGATTATGGAGGAACAGTCAGAAACACTCAGTTCCAAGAAAGAATTTGCCTTTGCCTCAAGCACTATATTATCCCAAGTTGGTCGAGGAATCATCGTCGGTCTTGTCGTTGGGATCATCGTTGGATCTTTTCGGTTTTTAATTGAAAAAGGCTTTCACCTGATACAAGGACTTTATCAAGATCAAGCGCACCTAGTGCGCAATCTTTTTATCATTGGTCTATTTTATTTAATAGTTTGTTGGCTCAGTGCAAAATTAACTCTATCAGAAAAAGACATAAAGGGTTCTGGAATCCCTCAAGTCGAAGCCGAATTAAAGGGATTGATGACTCTCAACTGGTGGAGCGTACTTTGGAAAAAATATATTCTAGGAATTTTGGCAATTGCCAGTGGACTCATGCTGGGGCGTGAAGGACCCAGTATTCAACTTGGAGCGGTAGGTGGTAAAGGAATTGCCAAATGGCTCAAATCCAGTCCAGTAGAGGAACGCTCCTTGATTGCTAGTGGAGCTGCAGCAGGTTTAGCCGCTGCCTTTAATGCTCCAATTGCTGGACTTCTCTTTGTAGTAGAAGAAGTCTATCATCACTTTTCACGCTTTTTCTGGGTATCTACTCTCGCAGCTAGTCTCGTAGCAAACTTTGTTTCTCTGCTCATATTTGGCCTAACGCCAGTGCTAGACATGCCTGATAATATCCCTCTCATGACCCTAGATCAGTATTGGATATATCTCCTTATGGGAATTTTTCTAGGACTTTCCGGTTTTGTCTATGAGAAAGCTGTATTAAACGTCGGAAGAGTTTATGATTGGCTTGGCCAAAAAATCCATTTGGATAAAGCTTATTACCCAATTCTTGCCTTTATTCTCATCATACCAGTCGGAATCTTCTTACCCCAAATCCTTGGTGGTGGAAATCAGCTTGTTCTTTCCCTAACTGAGCAAGATTTTAGTTTCCAAGTTCTATTAGTTTACTTTTTGATTCGCTTTGTTTGGAGCATGATTAGCTATGGAAGTGGCCTTCCAGGAGGAATTTTCCTACCCATTTTGGCGCTTGGTTCCTTGCTTGGAGCTCTAGTTGGTGTTATTTGTGTCAATCTTGGTCTTGTCAGTCAAGAGCAATTCCCTATATTTGTCATTCTGGGAATGAGTGGCTACTTTGGAGCGATTTCTAAAGCTCCCTTAACAGCTATGATTCTAGTAACCGAGATGGTAGGAGATATTCGCAACCTCATGCCACTTGGATTAGTAACCTTGGTCGCCTACATCATCATGGATTTACTCAAGGGTGCACCAGTCTATGAGGCTATGTTGGAAAAAATGCTACCTGAAGAAGCAACAGATGAAGGAGAAGTCACCCTCATTGAAATCCCAGTTTCAGATAAAATAGCAGGAAAACAAGTACACGAACTCAACTTGCCACATAACGTACTCATCACTACTCAAGTCCATAATGGCAAGAGCCAAACAGTTAACGGCTCAACCAGAATGTATCTGGGGGATATGATTCACCTAGTTATTCCAAAAAGTGAAATTGGAAAAGTCAAAGATTTGTTGTTGTAGAGTTTGTTTACATAATTTATATTATGCAAACAACTGGCTTGATTTATTTAGAAAACCGATTCTCAGCAATGGAATCGGTTATTTTTTAAGGCTCTTTTTTAATATACTATTTCCTCTAAAATCATTGAAATTATAGCTTGAATTTGATATGATGGTCTTATGGATAAAAGTAGAGCTAAACGTGAGAATCACGATAAGATAAGAATGAGTTTAATAGCCCTAGTAGCTATCTTTTCAGTAAGTATTTGTGTCCTTGGTTCAATGATTGGATACAAAATATACACAAAACAAAGTTTTGAACAAAAGATTGAATCTCTCAAGAAAGAGAAAGATGATCAATTGAGTGAGGGAAATCAGAAAGATCATTTTCGTAAGGGGCAAGCCGAAGTGATTGCTTATTATCCTCTCCAAGGGGAGCAAGTGATTTCGTCTGTAAAAGGAATCATAGTGCAGGATATTAAGGAAAATTTAGAAGACAAGGAAAATCTGGTTTTTTATTATACGGAGAAACAGGATTCGACTTTAAAAGGGATTGTCAACCGAAGTGTGATGAAACAAGTCTATGATTTAACTTCTTCAAAAGTTGAAGAGACTGAAAAAACTAGTCTAGCGAAAGTGCATTTGACAGAAGATGGTAAACCTTTTACCCTTGATCAACTATTTTCAGATGCTAGTAAGGCCAAAGAGAAACTGATAAAAGAACTGACTTCTTTCTTACAGGACAAGAAATTGGAGCAAGAAAAGTTTGATCAGATTGTTAAAGGTTTCTCTGACCAAGACTTGTCTGCATGGAACTTTGATTATAAGGATAGCCAAATTATTCTTTATCCCAGTCAATCAGTGGAAAATCTGGATGGGATTGCCTTGCCAGTATCTAGTTTCTTTGAAGTTATTCAGTCCTCTTATTTATTAGATAAGGACGCAGAGCTATATAAGGCTTATTATGAAAAGAAAAATCGTAAAGTAGTAGCCTTGACTTTTGATGATGGACCAAATCCTGCAACAACAACTCAAGCATTAGATACTCTTTCTAAGTATGGTATTAAGGCGACTTTCTTTGTTTTAGGTAAGAATGTTTCTGGCAATGAAGAGATTTTGAAACGCATGAAAGCAGATGGGCATGTTATTGGAAACCATAGTTGGAGCCATCCAGTTCTTTCAAAACTTTCGCTTGATGAAGCCAAAAAACAAATAACTGATACTGAGGCTGCACTAACTAAAGTGCTGGGTTCTAGCTCTAAACTTATGCGTCCCCCTTATGGAGCTATTACAGACGACATTCGCAATAGCCTCGATTTGAGCTTTATTATGTGGGATGTGGATAGTCTGGACTGGAAGAGTAAAAATGAAACAGCTATCTTGACAGAGATTCAGCGTGAAGTCAAGAATGGTTCTATTATTCTCATGCACGATATCCATGCTGAGACTGTAAATGCTCTACCGAAGGTTATTGATTACTTGAAAGGGCAAGGTTATGACTTTGTAACAATTCCAGATTTGTTAGATACTCGTCTTAAAGCTCACCAGCTCTACTATAACCGTGATCAATAATACACAAAATCTAAAGAGATAAGTTTTCCTTGAAAATTTGCTTCTTTGGATTTTCTTCTCATAGAAAGGAAAAATAATGAAATCTTATACTTTAAATAATGGCGTTCCAATTCCAGTTCTGGGATTTGGAACCTGGAAAGCTGAAAATGGAGAGATTGCCTATCAAGCTGTACTAGAGGCTTTAAAGGCAGGCTATCGCCATATCGATACGGCAGCTATTTATAAAAATGAAGAAAGCGTTGGTCGTGCCATTCAAGATAGTGGCGTTCCGCGTGAGGAAATTTTTGTAACCAGTAAACTCTGGAATACAAATCATAGCTATGAGCAAGCTCGTCAGGCTTTTGAAGAGTCTTTAGAGAAGCTGGGCTTGGAATATTTGGATTTGTATTTGATTCATTGGCCAAATCCAAAACCGCTCAGAGAAAATGACCAATGGAAAACTCGAAATGTGGAAGTTTGGAGAGCGATGGAGGATCTTTACCTAGAAGGCAAAATCCGTGCTATCGGTGTTAGTAATTTTCTTCCCCATCATTTGGATGCCTTGCTTGAAACAGCAAAAATTCTTCCAGCGGTCAATCAAGTTCGTTTGGCTCCAGGTGTGTATCAAGAGGAAGTCGTAGCTTACTGTCGAGAAAAAGGAATTTTATTGGAAGCTTGGGGACCTTTTGGTCAGGGAGAACTGTTTGATAGCAAGCAAGTTCAAGAAATCGCAGCAAATCACGGAAAATCGGTTGCTCAGATAGCCTTGGCCTGGAGCTTGGCAGAAGGATTTTTACCACTTCCAAAATCTGTCACAGCATCGCGTATTCAGGCTAATCTTGATTGCTTTGGAATTGAATTGAGTCATGAGGAGAGGGAAACTTTAAAAACAATTGCTGTTCAGTCTGGTGCTCCACGAGTTGATGATATGGATTTCTAGAAAATCATAAAAAGAATTGTACATTGCTCCAATTTTTGATATAATAGTCAACAGGAAAGAAAGTCTTATGGCGTTCTTCAAGCGAGCTTGGGATAGTGGGAGCCAAGTAGGGCAAAATAAAGAACTGGCGCTTTCTGTAGTATTTTCAAAAACAATGAAGTAATAAATTAGGGTGGAACCGCGTTTCTGACGCCCCTAGGTTAAATCAACCTAGGATTGTCGGACGCGGTTCTTTTGCTTATTCAGTCTATTGTGTGAAAGAAAGGAGAGACGTGGAAAACCTTTATCTTGTAAAAGACGATAGTCAACTAGCTGCATTTCGTGAATTTGTAGTAAGAAATACTGAAAAGTTGAAAGATTATCAATCTTTTTTAAAGAATGAACTTGCAGTCTGTGATTTACCGCAAGCCGTTATTTGGTCAAGTTTTAATGCTGCTACACAGATTATTAGGGAAAGCGCTGTTCCAGCCTATACAAATAATAGACGAATGGTTATGACGCCTGATTTAGCTGTTTGGAAAGAGTTGTATTTGTATCAGTTGCTGGACTACGAGTGTTCTCAGCAAACTCAAGCAATAGAAAGTCACTATCATTCTTTATCTGAAAATTTCCTCTTACAGATTGTAGGACATGAGTTAGCACATTGGTCGGAGCATTTTTTAGATGATTTTGATGGTTATGACTCTTATATCTGGTTCGAAGAGGGGATGGTTGAATATATTAGTCGCAAGTATTTCTTGACAGAAGAGGAATTTCAAGCGGAAAAAATTTGTAATCAATCTCTCGTAGAACTTTTTCAGAAGAAGTATGGTTGGCATTCATTGAATGATTTTGGTTCTTCGACTTATGATAAGAACTATGCAAGCATTTTTTACGAATACTGGCGTAGTTTTTTGACAATAGATAAGTTGGTAGAAAATCTAGGTAGTGTACAAGCGGTCTTCGATTCTTATCATTTATGGGCAAATACAGATAAAACTCTTCCCTTGTTAAATTGGTTTGTTCAGCAGAAATTAATTGAAAAAGAAATATAAAAACTAAAGGAGTAAACAATGTCTAAAAAATTGACTTTCCACTGCATCAGTGGCAGAAACCTCCTTACAGTCGGACTGCCTTACGCTCAGTACTAGGGTGCTGAGCTAGACGCAGTACTAACTCGTCTTGCCTCGTATAATCGACGAGGCAGACTCGTGTCGCAAAAAATCATTTTTTTATTAAGGAGTATTCAATGTCTAAGAAATTAACATTTCAAGAAATTATTTTGACTTTGCAACAATTTTGGAATGACCAAGGTTGTATGCTCATGCAGGCTTATGATAATGAAAAAGGTGCGGGAACAATGAGTCCTTACACTTTCCTTCGTGCTATCGGACCTGAGCCATGGAATGCGGCTTATGTAGAGCCATCACGTCGTCCTGCTGACGGTCGTTACGGGGAAAACCCTAACCGTCTTTACCAACACCACCAATTCCAAGTGGTCATGAAACCTTCTCCATCAAACATCCAAGAACTTTACCTTGAGTCTTTGGAAAAATTGGGTATCAATCCTTTGGAGCACGATATTCGTTTCGTTGAAGACAACTGGGAAAATCCTTCAACTGGTTCAGCTGGTCTTGGTTGGGAAGTTTGGCTTGATGGGATGGAAATTACTCAGTTCACTTATTTCCAACAAGTCGGTGGATTGGCAACTGGCCCTGTGACTGCGGAAGTTACCTATGGTTTGGAGCGTTTGGCTTCTTACATCCAAGAAGTAGATTCTGTATATGATATTGAGTGGGCTGATGGTGTAAAATACGGAGAAATCTTCATCCAGCCTGAGTATGAGCACTCAAAATATTCATTTGAAATTTCAGATCAAGAAATGTTGCTGGAAAACTTTGATAAGTTTGAAAAAGAAGCTGGTCGTGCATTAGAAGAAGGCTTGGTGCACCCTGCCTATGACTATGTTCTCAAATGTTCACACACCTTTAACCTGCTTGATGCGCGTGGTGCCGTATCTGTAACAGAGCGCGCAGGCTATATCGCTCGTATTCGTAACCTAGCCCGTGTCGTAGCCAAAACCTTTGTCGCAGAACGCAAACGCCTAGGCTACCCACTTTTAGATGAAGCAACACGAGCTAAACTCTTAGCAGAAGACGCGGAATAAAGAAAGTGACAAATTACGAAAATGGGCGAACAGTGTGAGCCCTGAACCAGTTGCCGCAGTGATGAGGGTATCCTTAGTGAAGCTAAGGATACTAGGCAAAATTGGAGACTTTTGGCTCCAATTTTAGCAATGAAACAACGAAGTTGGTTGCTTGCGTGCCAATCACATAAGGCAAACTGGAAAATAAAAAGATATTTTTCGGAGAAAAAACATGACAAAAAACTTATTAGTAGAACTCGGTCTTGAAGAATTACCAGCCTATGTTGTCACACCAAGTGAAAAACAACTAGGCGAAAAAATGGCAGCCTTTCTCAAGGAAAACCGCCTGTCTTTTGAAGCTATTCAGACCTTCTCAACGCCACGTCGTTTGGCTGTTCGTGTAACTGGTCTTGCAGACAAACAGGCTGATTTGACAGAAGATTTTAAAGGGCCAGCAAAGAAAATTGCCTTGGATAGTGATGGGAACTTCACCAAAGCAGCTCAAGGATTTGTCCGTGGAAAAGGCTTGACTGTTGAAGATATCGAATTCCGTGAAATCAAGGGTGAAGAATATGTCTATGTCACTAAGGAAGAAGTTGGTCAAGCAGTTGAAGCCATTGTCCCTGGTGTTGTAGATGTCTTGAAGTCATTGACTTTCCCTGTTAGCATGCACTGGGCTGGAAATAGCTTTGAGTACATTCGCCCTGTTCACACTTTGACTGTTCTTTTAGATGAAGAAGAGTTTGACTTGGATTTCCTTGATATTAAGGGAGGTCGTGTGAGCCGTGGTCATCGTTTCTTGGGGAAAGAAACCAAAATTCAGTCAGCATTGAGCTATGAAGAAGATCTTCGTGCACAATTTGTAATAGCAGATCCACGTGAACGAGAGCAAATGATTATTGACCAAATCAAAGCAATCGAAGCTGAGCATGGTGTACGCATCGAGATTGATGCGGACTTGCTTAATGAAGTCTTGAACTTGGTTGAATACCCAACTGCCTTTATGGGAAGTTTTGATGCCAAATACCTTGAAGTTCCGGAAGAAGTCTTGGTGACTTCGATGAAGGAACACCAACGGTACTTTGTTGTCCGTGATCAAGATGGTAAACTCTTGCCAAACTTCATTTCTGTTCGTAACGGAAATGCAGAGCATTTGGAAAATGTTATCAAAGGAAATGAAAAAGTCTTAGTAGCCCGCTTGGAAGACGGAGAATTCTTCTGGCGTGAAGACCAAAAATTGGTCATTTCAGATCTTGTTGAAAAATTAAACAATGTGACTTTCCACGAGAAAATTGGTTCCCTTCGTGAACACATGATTCGTACTGGTCAGATTGCTATTCTCTTGGCAGAAAAAGCTGGTTTGTCAGCGGATGAAACAGTTGACCTTGCTCGTGCAGCAGCCATTTACAAGTTTGACTTGTTGACAGGTATGGTTGGTGAATTTGATGAGCTCCAAGGAATTATGGGTGAGAAATATGCCCTTCTTGCTGGTGAAACTCCAGCGGTAGCAGCTGCTATTCGTGAACACTACATGCCTACATCAGCCGAAGGAGAACTTCCAGAGACCAAGGTGGGAGCCATTCTAGCCATTGCAGACAAATTAGATACGATTTTGAGTTTCTTCTCAGTAGGTTTGATCCCATCAGGTTCTAATGACCCTTATGCCCTTCGTCGTGCAACTCAAGGTGTGGTTCGTATCTTGGATGCCTTTGGTTGGCACATTGCTATGGATGAGCTGATTGATAGCCTTTATGCTTTGAATTTCGATAGCTTGACTTATGAAAATAAGGCAGAAGTGATGGACTTTATCAAGGCTCGTGTTGATAAAATGATGGGTTCAACTCCAAAAGATATTAAGGAAGCCGTTCTTGCAGGATCAAACTTTGTTGTGGCGGATATGTTGGAAGCGGCAAGTGCTCTCGTAGAAGCAAGCAAGGAAGAAGACTTTAAACCATCTGTTGAATCACTTTCTCGTGCCTTTAATTTGGCTGAGAAGGCAGAAGGAGTTGCTACAGTTGATTCAGCTCTCTTTGAGAATGAAGAAGAGAGAGCCTTGGCAGAAGCAGTAGAAACACTTGCTTTATCAGGATCTGCAAGCCAACAATTGAAACAACTCTTTGCACTTAGCCCGGTTATTGATGCTTTCTTTGAGAATACCATGGTAATGGCAGAAGATCAGGCTGTTCGTCAAAATCGCTTGGCTATCTTGTCTCATTTAACTCAAAAAGCAGCTAAACTTGCTCGTTTTAACCAAATTAACACTAAATAAAATTTGATAAACGGACTTTATCTTATCACAAAGGAGAAGAAATGGATCAGAAAAAAATTGATCGTATCAACGAGCTTGCTAAAAAGAAAAAAACAGAAGGCTTGACCCCAGAAGAAAAAGTGGAACAAGCTAAACTACGTGAGGAGTATATCGAAGGTTATCGTCGCACTGTTCGTCACCACATCGAAGGGATCAAAATTGTGGATGAAGAAGGAAACGATGTTACACCAGAAAAACTACGTCAGGCACAACGTGAAAAAGGTTTACATGGCCGTAGTCTTGATGACCCAAATTCATAATAAATATTCTTTCTTTTAACAAAGATAGATAAATAATACCAAAAGACTATCATACATAAATGGACTGCACCTCAAAAGTTAGATTTTCTAGCTCTAACTTTTGAGGTGTTTTATAGTAGATTGAATCTATAACAGTACGCCTAGAGTGCTAAAATATTACTAGAGATTAATTTGACTTTCCTAATCGATTTGTTCATATCTTATTTCAATATACTATATTATGTGACTTTCGGTCCGTCTCGCTCCGTTAGGTGCGAGACAAAAAAACCACCCGCTATGCCGGGTGCGCGTCGAAGGTT
>NZ_JVLI01000011.1:0-603 GCF_001072315.1 Streptococcus pseudopneumoniae
CTTAGATTCTCGTTTGATTTTCATCAAACTTAAAAGTGATATAGTTACCATCCCCAATAACCAAAGACTTGAAGACTTTTCTCCCGTCTTAGGGAACTTTTTTTATACACAAAAATAGGCTCCATAAGCTATATAGGGGATTTACCCACTACAAATATTATAGAGCCTCATTTTCTTATTTCTCATCTTTCACAATATGAAGTCTTAATGATGAAAATACTTCAACAAAGAAAGTCAAAGCATACAAATGCAATGAGAGTTTAACATTTGCTGTAATTCCATATAAAAGTAATGCTGGAATAGAACACCAAATTAGTGTTTTCAAAAATAGTGACAAGATTCTTAAACCAAAAAATAATCTATCAACCAGTACTAACAAAATATTTATCGTTTTTTCTTTCATAATCTTTTTTTCAAACCTCATTCTAAATATCCATATTGTTAGCTTGCATAAGAGAATAAATTTACTCCCTTGTTAAAACTAACAATACTTCCAATTCTTATCAGGACAAAACCTGTTTTATAATAATCTAGTTATTGTTAATTTTCCTTAGATTCTCGTTTGATTTTCATCAAACTTAAAAGTGATATAGTTACCATCCC
>NZ_JVLI01000097.1:0-615 GCF_001072315.1 Streptococcus pseudopneumoniae
AAGACCTGTGATTGTTCCAACTACACCTAGACCAGTAATAATTTTTGTAATGATTTCCATTTTATTTTACCTCTTTTAATTTCTTTTTTATAACAAAAGGCACTGCAGAGATTTCTACAGTGCCAAACACAATACTATTTTTATAATTCATCAAATTCTTCACGATAAATCGTCCGAACAGTAGCTACTAGAAGAGTAAGTACTATCATAATAGGAATCTCAATATGTGGATAGGGAAGGAAATTAGTTCCACCTGCAGGTATTGGAAATTCATGAACTGCGCCATCAATCCAAGCACGTTGAACAAAACCCATAACATGAATTCCGTACCATCGGAAAAAAGCATCTCCTACCGAAGGAGTAATCCAGTGTAAGATATCAATCAAAAGCCAAAAAGGCAAAAACAGAACTAATCCAACACAACATTTAGATACAATCCAAAGTATGACAACTCCAAACGCTGATTTCACAACATTAATACACCAAAGAATGATATAAAAGGGAGCTGTAAAAATCCTAATGATAGCTACCCATAACCAGGAAAAATCATTCCCAAATTTCATAATCCTACTCCTCCACGATTTACCGTTATTATACCATAAAAATAGCTTATTT
>NZ_JVLI01000098.1:0-236 GCF_001072315.1 Streptococcus pseudopneumoniae
TACTCCTAAAATTTTAGCTGAGACAGTGATGCAACGACTGCGGCCGCAATCCCTGCAGAAGCAACAGCCAAGAATGCACCATTAATCATAGAATCAGAACCATCATCTTGTCTTTGCTTATCTTTATTCTTTCTTCCTTGAATATAATCAACCGCACCATTCCAGATCCAGATAAGACCTGTGATTGTTCCAAC
Source organism: Streptococcus pseudopneumoniae (assembly GCF_001072315.1). Classification (GTDB taxonomy): domain Bacteria; phylum Bacillota; class Bacilli; order Lactobacillales; family Streptococcaceae; genus Streptococcus; species Streptococcus pseudopneumoniae_R. The sequence continues at coordinate 195 of NZ_JVLI01000098.1, forward strand.
TACACCTAGACCAGTAATAATTTTTGTAATGATTTCCATTTT
>NZ_JVLI01000099.1:0-20380 GCF_001072315.1 Streptococcus pseudopneumoniae
CAATTACAGTATAGCACAGGAAGTGATTTTTTGCGCTTTTTTACTGTTTTTTTTCAAATAAAACGCTCTATCTAGCTCAACTTCGACGCATGCAAGAAATGGTTGCAGGAGCCAGCGCTGATGAGATTAAACGTCATAAAATTGAAATCTTAGCAGGACTGACACGACTTAGACAAATCTGTAATACCCCAGCTCTCTTTTTAGAAAACTACAAAGGAGATAGTGGAAAAATGGACAGCTTATTCGAGCTCCTGGACACTATTCGTGAAAAAGGATCACGACCACTTATCTTTTCACAATTCACCTCTATGCTTGATCTCATTGAGCAAGAATTAGAGAAAAAAGAAATGTCTCACTTTAAAATAACAGGACAAACACCGTCAGATAAACGTCAAGAGATGGTCAATCTCTTCAATCAGGGAGAAAAAGACTGCTTCCTCATTTCCCTAAAAGCAGGTGGAACAGGACTTAATCTAACAGGAGCTAATACCGTCATCCTCTGTGACCTCTGGTGGAATCCATCAGTCGAGATGCAAGCTATCAGTCGAAGTCACCGCCTTGGCCAGACCAAACAAGTAGATGTCTATCGCCTCATCACCCTTGGTACCATAGAGGAAAAAATCCAAGAACTCCAAGAAAGTAAAAAAGAACTCTTCAACACCGTCCTTGAAGGACAAGAAAGCAGAAGCAATCTGAGCGTTGATGATATTAAAGAAATCTTAGGTGTTGAATAAGCGAAAAAGAACTAGAGTAACCACACTTAGCGGATCTATCTAGTTCTTTTTTATGTTCTAGACTTTCCTCGTCCTACTATGAGCTCTATACGACCTACCATCACGTTTCTGTTCGTATAGATACGATTTGATCTGACAGTTTTTATACTCAAGGAAAATCAAACCAGGGAGTCAACCACAGGTTGCTCACAGTACAGCTTTGAGATTACAGATAGAACTGACCTGATTTGAAGAGATTTTCGAAGAGTATTATTTCTTGCGTCAGACTTCAAATAGTCTAGCTACAGTCATTTGAATCTGCTATCCCAATACAAACAGGCTTGAGAGTCGCTCTTGGGTTCACCGATAGATGATCTGCACATAGGCCTTGCACATCCGATCTACGATAGACTCGTCGTATAAGAAAACTGCAATCCACAGATTGCAGCCTTTCTTTATTTTCTCGCTTGATAGCGACTAGTCAGGATAAAAATCACGGTAAAGACCAACATCATGACCCCATAAACAGGTAATGTTTGTCCTGTCAACGTTGAAATTTCAAGTAGTTTTTGGATTCTTGGGAAGAGAGCTGTAGCTAGGAAGCCTCCTACTGACCAAACAATCAAGAGGACACGCCAGAGAGTGAATGGCATGCAGGCTCTAAATACGGATAAGAAACCAATTGACCCCAAGAGATAATAGAGTAGAGTTGAGATTTCTAACTCAGACCAACCTTGGCCACTTCCAAATATTTTCACAAAGAGAACGCTGAAGACGACCATGAGAGCGCTTGGTAGAGCACGAAGCATGGATCTTCTGAGGAAGTTTGGCTCGACAGGTTTGATATTTCGCTCAAAAGTCAGAACGAATGGTGGGAAACCTTCCACGAACTGGTCAATCATGGTAATCTGGATTGGAATAAAAGGGAAAATCAAGATCCATTCAGACCGTCCCAGAAGAGCACTGGCAATACAGATGACTGCGAGCAAGAAAGAGTAGATGGTTTTTATCAAGAAAATCGGTGCGATATGGGCAATGTTATTGACCACACGACGACCTTCAAAAAGAATCTCAGGAACATCATTAAAATCTGAGTTCAAAAGAACCAGATTGGCAATCTGACGAGTCGCAGGATCTCCCTCAGCCATCACAATGGAACAATCCGCCTCACGAAGGGCCAGGATATCATTAACTCCATCCCCTGTCATAGCCGTTGTATGCCCCGCTTTTTTCAGTGTTTGGATGATGAGTTTCTTTTGATGAGGGGAAACACGTCCGAAAATAGCTGTCTCCTCAGCCATAGCAACCAATTCCTCATCCGTGATTTTTGAGCAATCGACATAGCTGTGATAGTCCGCAAAACCAGCCTTCTGGGCAATGCTGGACACCGTAACTGGATTGTCACCAGAGATAATCTTGAGGCCCACTTCCTGAGAACGGAGATAGTCCAGCGTCTCTGCTGCTCCTTCTCGAATAGGGTCCAAGATTTCCAGCAAGGCTAGAGCCTGAATATCAGATGGTTTCTGCGGCTGGTGATGGTCTAATTTCTCCTGACTGAGGGCTAAGACCAAGACACGTGAACCTCTCTCCAAGGCCTCCCTGGCTTCTAGGACCTCAGAATCCAGCAACATCTCAGGTGCACCTAAGAAAACTGTCCCTAAACCTTCCAATTCCATAGCACCCCATTTGCGGTCGCTTGAGAAAGGCAGATTAGAAATCATAGGATAGGCAACATCTCCCACAAAACGCTGGCGAATAGCTTGGGCAGTTGGATTCTTATCCTCACTATGGGCCATATAACTAGTCAGGATGCTGGAAATAGCCTCATCACCATAAGTTTCCGTCAGCGGAAGGACAGCTTCTACCTGCATCTTTCCTTGAGTGATGGTGCCCGTCTTGTCCAGACAGAGCATATCCACGCGCGCCAAGGTCTCAACAGAGTACATCTCCTGCACCAAGACCTTTTTCAAGCCCAACTTAATCACCGCAGTCAGGAGCGAAGTGATGGTCAAAAGGGCAATTCCCTTAGGCAACATTCCCAAAAGGGCTGTCGACGAGTTTACAACGGATGACTTAAGAGGCAAACCTTTTAAAAGCAAGGCTTCCAGCAAGAGAGCCAGACCAAAAGGAATGATAATTTTCCCAGTAAAACCAGCTAGCTTGTCCAGTGATTTCATGATACGAGAGTTGATTGGTTTAACGGTCTTGGCTTCCAGCATGAGTTTGGCAGCATAGTTGTCTGCACCGACATGGTGAACTTGAGCTAAAACTGACCCACTAGCTAGGAAACTTCCAGACAAAAGCAAGGCGTCAACTTCCTTTTGCACCAAATCACTTTCCCCCGTCAACATGGCTTCATTGACTTCCGCAAAGCCTTCCAAAACTAAGGCATCACTAGGAATCTGCTCTCCTGCAGACAAACGAATGACATCTCCTAACACCAATTCTTCAGGATTCAGAGCAACTTCCTGGCCATCACGAATGGTTTTGACCTTTTCCTTGGTCATGAGATTGAGCTTGTCCACCATGTGTTTGGCCCGTAGCTCGGTCACAATTCCAGAAAAAGCGTTAAAGCAGATAACAGCAAAGAAAACCAAATTGCTCCAAGCCTGCACAAAGGCAAGGGCCAAAGCAATGGCAAAGTTCAAAGCGTTAAAAAGGGTAAAGACATTTCGTTTAATGATTTGCCAAGTGCTGGTACTGGCCGAAGCAGTAAAATCATTGACCAAGCCCTTAGCCTGTCTTTCCTTGACTTCTATTTGGGTTAATCCCATAATCTTATTTTTATCCATAAATTCTATCATACCATTTTTTCTAAAAGAATTCTAATTTCATCCCAAATATGGACCTGGTCAAGGGAAAAGTTTGCCAGCCCTCCTTTGATAAGGTATAATAATAACAAGAAAATAATCGAAGGAGATCGCATGTTTTATACTTATTTACGTGGATTGGTTGTATTGCTCCTATGGTCCATCAATGGCAATGCCCACTATCATAATACTGATAAAATTCCTAATCAAGATGAAAATTATATTTTGGTTGCGCCTCACCGCACTTGGTGGGATCCTGTTTACATGGCCTTTGCGACCAAGCCAAAACAGTTCATCTTTATGGCAAAAAAAGAACTCTTTACCAACCGTATCTTTGGTTGGTGGATTCGTATGTGTGGTGCCTTTCCTATTGACCGTGAAAATCCTAGCGCTTCTGCCATCAAATACCCTATCAATGTTCTTAAAAAAAGTGATCGCTCTCTCATCATGTTTCCAAGTGGGAGCCGTCACTCAAACGATGTCAAGGGGGGCGTAGCTCTGATTGCCAAAATGGCCAAGGTCCGTATCATGCCGGTTACCTATACAGGTCCTATGACCTTAAAAGGCTTGGTCAGTCGCGAGCGCGTTGATATGAACTTCGGAAATCCAATAGATATCTCAGATATCAAGAAAATGAATGATGAAGGCATTGAAACAGTCGCCAATCGCATCCAAGCAGAATTTCAACGTTTGGACGAAGAAACGAAACAATGGCACAATGATAAAAAACCAAACCCACTCTGGTGGTTTATCCGCATACCTGCCCTCATCCTTGCCATTATCCTCGCTATCCTAACCATCATCTTTAGCTTTATCGCAAGCTTCATCTGGAATCCAGATAAGAATAGAGAGTCTCTTGGTTAAAGAATACAACAAGAGACTGGGCAAAAACTCAATTTGAGGAGAGAATAAAGTAAATTTTCTAACAATAAAACGCATGATATCAAGGATTTTAACATCTGATACTATGCGTTTTCTAATTTATACTCAATTGTTTTCAAAAAGCAACCTCGTCCATTGTCTGCTGACGGTGGACTTTAAAACACTTTTTTCCAATCCTTGAATAACTTCTTGAAGCTTATCAATGACGGCTTCCAATGTTTGGAAAGCCTTCTTTTTAAAACCTCGTTTTCGAATTTCTTTCCAGACTTGTTCAATAGGGTTCATTTCTGGTGTATAAGGTGGGATAAAAGCCAACTCAATATTACTTGGAATCTCTAAGGTACTTGATTTATACCATATAGCATTATCCATTACAAGTAAAATATAATCATCTGGATAAGCTTGTGAGACTTGCCGTAGAAATTCATTCATCCACTCAGTATTGCATCCTCCAGCAATAAGAAAGAAGGAATCTCCTGTCTGAGCATCTACTGCCCCATAACAATAGCGATATTCTCGCATATAATGACTAGGAATACTAGGTCTGATTCCTTGAGGAGCCCAACAAGAACTCATCTTACTGATTCTCCCGAAACCAGCTTCATCTTGGTACATCAAGCGTACTTTGTTATAAGTCCCCTTCTCTTTAAAGCGCTTACTTAAGATCTCGAATGTAGATTTTATTTTTAGACGTCTCAATTGTTTGAGCGTCTGCCTTCTTGGGATGTTCAGGTCGAGGAGTGACTGTTCGCCAACCATGGCGTTTCAGGAGATAATAGAAACCATCACGTGTGGAAGTGCGACCAATCTCTTTTTGATAGGCTTCAAATAACTGATTGACAGTTACAAATTCCCCAGCCTGAGCAGCTTCTATATGACGTTTTAGAAATGCTTGTTCTTCTTCGTAAGTCATATATTCTCTATGACGTCCACCACGGGTCTCTTGAAGAAGAGCTTCTAAACCAAACTCCTTATATTTTTTCAAATTCCTCCAAACAGTTGTTTTATTGCAATCTAGCAGATCCATGATTTCCTTATAACTCTTTCCTTTTGGGTGAAAATAAATAATCTGTAGACGTTTGTGATATTTGGCGTACGATGAATCTCTTAGGAGTTTTTCAATTTTTTTGTAGTTCTTCATTTGTAAGTTTCACAACTACTATTATAAGATGTTTTTTGATTTTAGTCTAGTATTAAAAGACTTTTTGCCCAGTCTCAATTCTTTTATTCGATTTTCCATTTTTGGGCCAACCAGCTAGAAAAGGCTAAAAATCGTTCAGGCACTTGTTCATGGTGTCCATAAGGATCAAAGACAAACCGACCTGTTGGATAGCTTTTCTGAAGACTGGTATGGATCTGCTCAGCATAGACTGGTGCTTGAGCCAAGCGATTAGTATGGTGTGCTCCTTCTGTTTGACCATTCTGTAAATACAGCAAACAGTCTAGATTTTTCATTGTCTCTTCCTTGCAGTAAGCCACAAAATCAGGATACCAAAAAGAACCGCAGATAGAGAAAACACATGAAACCTTGTCAAAGCTGAAAAGACTGTAAACTGCCGCCAAACCACCTAGTGAATAACCTCCGTAGGCAAGGCGTGCTTCATCCAGGCGATAAAGCGACTGCAACTTGTCTAAAAGACCTCCAAATAAATGATCATGATAGACCTTGGCCTGACCTCCAAAATCTGGAGCCCCATCTCTCAAAGCCGATGCCTTCCAGGGAGTATAGTCGTCTAAGCGATTTTTAGAGGTCAAACCCACTAAAATCACAGATTCGGAAAGGGACGATAGGAAATCCAAGTTTCCATCATTCAATAAAATAGCCGGATAGGTTTGATTGGGGTCGTAGGTAGAAGGAAGACTGATTTTAACTTGAATTCCTTCCCAATCAAACTCATTATTTATTGATAAAGTCATTGATTTTCTCAAGGGAATCAATCACTGCTGGACCATAGTCCATCAATTCATCGTAAGAGATGGTAATGATTTTTTGATTCTTAATAGCAGGAACGCTTTCCAAAACAGCATTTGCCTTCATCAACTCTACTGCTTTTTCATCCAATTTTTTATTGCGATCGCTGGTTACATAGATAATCAATTCAGGATCCATTGACACGAGATTTTCCAAGGTCAAGCCTGATGTCCCCGTAGCAACGTTTGTATAACCAAGTTGGTTCAGCAAACTTTCTTGCAAAGCAGACTTGTAGGCACCGAAGGTTTCATCATTATAAGCAACCATAATCAAAGCCTTTTTCTTTTCACCTTGGCTTGCTGGATTTGCTTTCTTAACAGCGTCAATTTTAGTTTGTAATTGGGCTGCGTATTCATTGGCCTTGTCCTGAACATTAAAAATCATTCCAAGATTTTTGACATCTTCTACGATATTCCCCAAATCTTGCTGAATTGTTGAGAGAGAAGCTTTTTGTGTATAGACTGGGATTTTGTTTTCATTCCAAGTGCTAACTGTCCCCAAGGATTTTTCAGAAAACATCATGTTTCGACCCATCACAGCGTCTGGCTCATAAGAAAGGACTGTCTCTTGTGAGACTGTTTTTTTATCCCCAATTTGAGGAATAGTCGCAATCGCGTCCTTGTATTTGTCCGTCACAGCATTGTCTGGATTGAGCATGCCAACAATTTTATCCTTCAACCCCAACTCCAATAAGATTTCAGTGGTTGAAAGATTGTTGGTGATAACTTTTTCAGGTGCCTTGTCAAAGACTTGTTCGACTTCATTCCCTTTCGCGTCATAGGTTTTGACCGTTAGTGGATAAGTCGTCTCTGCGCTCTCCTTTTGACTTGTCTCTGTGCTAGATTGTGTGGTAGCTTTTTCTGTAGTAGTGTTACCACAAGCTGCCAAAGTTAAGGTAGCTACTGTCACGAGTAAAATACTGAGTGTTTTTTTCATCTTGTTTTCCTTTTCATTTTTATAAATAGTGAATCATAGCTTGCTGATCCTCGGTCCAAGTAACCTGACTTTGAACTCCGTATACAGTTTGCAATGACTCAGGGGTGATGGTCTCCTTTGGAGTCCCTTGGTAAAGGATTTCTCCCTCTTTCATTAGATAGAGATAATCCGAATAGCGACAAGCAAGTTGAATATCATGTAGGACAGCTAGAACATTGACCTTGAGATTCTTCACAATGGCTAACAAGTCTAGCTGATACCTGATATCCAGGTGATTGGTTGGTTCGTCCAAGAGCAAGAGAGTCGGTTCTTGCGCCAAGGCGCGGGCTAGTAAGACTCGTTGTTTCTCCCCCCCTGACAGAGAAGAATAGAGACGAGTTTTCTTCTCAAGCATATCCACCTTAGCGAGAGCATCTTGAACGAGGGCATAATCCCTTTCCTTTTCCTTCTGTAAAAAAGAGAGGTGGGGAGTTCTTCCCAGCAAGACGATTTCCTCAACTGTACAATCAAACTGCAGCTGGTTAAACTGGGTCACAACTGCCATTTGCTTGGCTGTTTCTTTGAGTGACCAATGCTCCAGCGGCTTTCCATCTAGGCTTATCAAGCCTTTGTCCGCCTTTTCCTGACGATAGAGGAGTTTAAGTAAACTGGTTTTCCCGCTTCCATTTGGTCCTAATATCGTGTGAAATTGATGCCCCTCAACCTTAAGAGAGACTCCTTTGAGGATTTTTTTCTCTCCTAGTCCAAAATGGATATCCTGACAAATCAAGTCCATATCAGCCCCTCACCTCCCTTCGCCTACCTCCAACAATGTAGATAAAGAAGGGAGCACCTACTAAGGCTGTGAAAATACCAATAGGAAGCTCTGCGTTTGGAATGATGATACGAGAGAGTACGTCTGCCCAAATGACAAAGAGGGCACCTAGCAAGGTTGCAACAGGAAAAAGCCTCTTGTAATTCGTTCCTACTAATCCTCGAGCTAAATGTGGAGTAATCAGACCGACAAATCCAATAATCCCACAGGTTGCCACTAAGACTGCTGTCAGCACAGCCACCATGGTCACATAAAGATACCAATAAAAGCGTAAGGGAATCCCCAAAGTTAAAGCAGCCTCATCTCCCATCATCATCGCATTGAAAACACGATACTGAGTAGAGAAAAATAGAAAGGCTATTCCTACTACTATAGTTGGCAGGACCAAGTCTGCCCAGGAAGTCCCAGCGAGCGAGCCCATGGTCCAAAACTTAATGGTCATCACACTATCCGCATTAGCGCCAACTGAGATAATAAAGTTGGAAAAAGCCAGAAATAGAGCGTTGACCACCGTTCCCGATAAGATCAGACTGGAAGTCGTCATCCGTCCCTGCATAGAGGCAATGATGAGGACAGCAATTGTTGCCAAAATAGCTCCAAGAAAAGCTCCAAGACTAATCATCACTTTTAAACCAAGAATGATGCTCAAGGTTGCTCCTAGAGTTGCACCAGCAGATATTCCTAAGACATAAGGCTCTGCGATGGGATTGTTCACTGTAGACTGCATCACGCTACCACACATAGAAAGGCCTGCTCCTACTATCAGACCTAACAATACTCGAGGGAATCTCATGTTCCATACAATGGCAAGAGTGGACTTGGAAACCTCTCCTATCTCAAGAGGAAATCCCAACCTGCTCAAAATAATCCGATAGGTATCTCCTAGATCAATCGCAACAGATCCCATTGAAACTGCTAGAAAGAGAGAAATCCCTAAAATACCTAGCAAAACAACTAAAAGTAACACAAATTGCTGGTCTTGTCGGCTTCCAGAAAATTTGGAAAGCATGCAAACCTCCTTTGATAGAATCTTAAAAATTTAGAAAATTCTCATGAAAAGTATACCATATTTTCAACAATGGAACAAGATGAGAACAAATGAATATAGTTGGTTTTATTGTGCTAGGAACCGTAACCGAAGATTATACTTGAGTATATCAAGGTAAGAGGACAACGTAAAAAGCCCTCTGAAAATCAGAGAGCTGATTTGAGCTCGGGCTAAAATCCTAGTGAAACAAAAAAATCTACACGGTCAGAAAAGTCTCTATCGTGCCATTTTCATACATGATGTATAGTCCAAGTACAATGAATACTAAGGGCACAATGATTCGCTCGTATTTTTCAATTGTCTCGAATATTAAGGGAATAGAGGATAACACCCGACTAATCTCGCATAAGATAATTATGCCGATTACAAACACAAGCAAGGCCACGAGGGTCTGTGACCAATCTAATGAAGCAAAATAAGGTATATAGATACCTAAATTATCTCCGCCAGACGCAATTGTCAGCAATGTAACTGTCCAAAACAGTTGATTTGCCTTGCCTTGTTCTAATCTTTCAATAATTTCTTCCTCTTCTTCCTCTTCCTCACCTTCTCCAACAATTGCAAAGCGAATCCCTAAATAGATAGGGATTAAACCAAGCAATCCAACCATCCATTCTTCAGGCACGAAATTAACGACATAAGCAGCAACTAAACTCGCCCCTACAAGTAAGCCTGTGCCTAGATATTGCCCCGCATAAATATGCCATTTTTGTTTATTCTGTGATAGCTGTGCAAATAAAATAAATAAAATAATTAAATAATCGATACTGGTGGAAATATAAACACCAATAGCAGATATGATTGTCTGTCCCATAAAAAACCTCCTGTATTGGTCAGTAATAAATCAGCAGATTTTAGGAGAGCACAGACACATTAATTTAGCTATCGCTAGTGGGTAATGTCGAACATAGGAAAGCATTTTACTCCTCCTCAAAACGTAGTTACAAAGTAATTTCTAACTGGAATTCGGTGACTACTTCCATGTAAAGTATAACATATTATACTTTACTTCGTAAAGTGTGGGCTCTCCGAGGGGGCTTGCAGACAGCTACTCGGCTTTTCAAGCCGAGTAGCTACGCACCTTTATGGTGTAATTAGCTGATACCATTTGAGGTTTTTGTAGTCTCCAAAATTGTGACCGATAAAACCTCAATAAAAAAGCCCTCTGAAAATCAGAGAGCTGATTTGAGCTCGGGCTAAAATCCTAGTGAAAAAGATGAAACTCCTTGTGTTCATCGAACACGGTGTCCTTTCCCTATTTTCATACGGATTTCTTACGCCCTTAGCATCATGATTCCTGCTGGATAAAACGTTTATAGATTAGGCGGTAAGCCGAAGATTGTACAAAATTTTTAGTGAAACAAAAAAATCTCCCCGAAGGGAGAATGTCTAGTTTATTTTACCTTACAGTGCTAGGAACCGTAACCTAAGATTATACTTGAGCATACCAAGGTAAGGTGACAAAAGTAAAAAAGCTACCCATTTTAGAGTAGCTTCATTATCAAGATATGCTCAATTGAACACGGCCTAAGCACTTTGCAAAAAAGATAAAATCTCCTAGAAACTGAAGTTTCTTCGTCAATTTTCCTATTTTTGCTTTGTGCTTTTGACGGCCTTTGTATCTTGAATTAACGACGAAGTCCTAGAGAGTTGATCAACTCACGGTAACGGTTAACGTCGTTTTTACGCAAGTATGCAAGCAAGTTACGACGGCGACCGATTTTTTTCATCAATCCACGGTAAGTAGCGTGGTCTTTTTTGTGTTGTTTGATGTGTTCGTTAAGGTGGTTGATTTCCCAAGTAAGGACAGCAACTTGAACCTCTACTGAACCTGTATCACCTTCGTGACGTGCATATTGTGCGATAATTTCATTTTTTTTCTCTTTTGAGATTGCCATGATGTTTCTCCTTTTTATTTGGCTTCATCCGAGTGACAGGTTGGCATGCCTGTAACCAAGAAGAAGTTATTTGTCTTTACGACATTCACTATTCTACCAATAACTAACTTCTTTGTCAACAGATTTACTTTCTTGTTTTAAATATGCTATAATAATCATAGCAAGAAATATAAGTTATCTGTTTTTTAAGACGAGGTGATTACCATGCCTAGATTCTATTCCCATCTCCCCTACTATCTGGTCATATTTTTCTTTTATTGGCCACTTTATCAGTTGTTATCACTAATTATTTCTGACCCCCTTTTGCTCAAGAGTCTCTATGTAAATAATATTCTCTTCTTTACACCTCTGGTAATCTTGATTATATCGCTACTCTATAGCTACCGTTTCCGTTTCTCACTTTGGTGGTTAATTGGTAACGGACTGCTCTTTTGCTTTACTATCATAACTTTTGGTGAGTTTATACTAATTTACTTGCTAATCTATGAAACCTTGGCTCTGGTGGGCATGGCTTCCGGTATTGGCATCAAGCATATTCTACAAAAATGAAAAACAAAAAACTTTCACAAAATCCTTGAAAAATCTCACAATCATGCTATAATAATCCATAGAGACAAGTCACTTAGTCCCTTTCTACCAGAGAGTGCGTGGTTGCTGGAAACGCATAGAGAGCCTAAACTGATACTACTCTTGAGTTTTTTATGAAAACATAAAACGGTGGCCACGTTAGAGCCAATCAGAGGTGTCCCTCTCTTTTGAGGTACATAAATGAAGGTGGAACCACGTTGCGACGTCCTTTTGAGGGTGTCGCTTTTTGTTTTTCTAGCTTTCACTATCCTCTACCCCTGTTTTCAGAATAGGGTTAACACATTCGTCAATAATATAAGTAAGGAGAACATCATGATTAACATTACTTTCCCAGATGGCGCTGTTCGTGAATTCGAATCTGGCGTTACAACTTTTGAAATTGCCCAATCTATCAGCAATTCCCTAGCTAAAAAGGCCTTGGCTGGTAAATTCAACGGCAAACTCATCGACACTACTCGTGCTATCACTGAAGATGGAAGCATCGAAATCGTGACACCTGATCACGAAGATGCCCTTCCAATCTTGCGTCACTCAGCAGCTCACTTGTTTGCCCAAGCCGCTCGTCGCCTTTTCCCAGACATTCACTTGGGAGTTGGTCCAGCCATCGAAGATGGTTTCTACTACGATACTGACAACACAACTGGTCAAATCTCTAACGAAGACCTTCCTCGTATCGAAGAAGAAATGCAAAAAATTGTCAAAGAAAACTTCCCATCAATCCGTGAAGAAGTTACTAAAGACGAGGCACGTGAAATCTTCAAGAACGACCCTTACAAGTTGGAATTGATTGAAGAACACTCAGAAGACGAAGGTGGTTTGACTATCTATCGTCAAGGTGAGTATGTAGACCTTTGCCGTGGCCCTCACGTCCCATCAACAGGCCGTATCCAAATCTTCCACCTTCTCCATGTAGCTGGTGCTTACTGGCGTGGAAATAGCGACAACGCTGTGATGCAACGTATCTACGGTACAGCTTGGTTTGACAAGAAAGACTTGAAAAACTACCTTCAAATGCGTGAAGAAGCTAAGGAACGTGACCACCGTAAACTTGGTAAAGAGCTTGACCTCTTCATGATTTCTCAAGAGGTTGGTCAAGGGCTTCCATTCTGGTTGCCAAATGGTGCGACTATTCGTCGTGAGTTGGAACGCTACATCGTTGACAAAGAGCTAGCTTCTGGCTACCAACACGTTTACACTCCACCACTTGCTTCTGTTGAGCTTTACAAGACTTCCGGTCACTGGGATCATTACCAAGAAGACATGTTCCCAACTATGGACATGGGTGACGGGGAAGAATTCGTCCTTCGTCCAATGAACTGCCCACACCACATCCAAGTCTTCAAACACCATGTTCACTCATACCGTGAGTTGCCAATCCGTATTGCCGAAATCGGTATGATGCACCGCTATGAAAAATCTGGTGCCCTCACTGGTCTTCAACGTGTACGTGAAATGTCTCTGAACGACGGTCACCTCTTTGTGACTCCAGAGCAAATCCAAGAAGAATTCCAGCGTGCCCTTCAGTTGATTATCGATGTTTACGGAGACTTCAACTTGAATGAGTACCGCTTCCGTCTCTCTCTTCGCGACCCTCAAGATACTCACAAATACTTTGACAACGATGAGATGTGGGAAAATGCCCAAACCATGCTTCGTGCAGCTCTTGATGAAATGGGTGTGGACTACTTTGAAGCCGAAGGTGAAGCAGCCTTCTACGGACCAAAATTGGATATCCAAGTTAAGACAGCCCTTGGAAAAGAAGAAACTCTTTCTACTATCCAGCTTGACTTCTTGCTTCCAGAACGCTTCGACCTTAAATATATCGGAGCTGATGGCGAAGAGCACCGTCCAGTTATGATCCACCGTGGGGTTATCTCAACTATGGAACGCTTCACAGCTATCTTGATTGAGAACTACAAGGGTGCCTTCCCAACATGGCTTGCACCACACCAAGTAACCCTCATCCCAGTATCTAACGAAAAACACGTGGACTACGCTTGGGAAGTAGCTAAGAAACTTCGTGACCGCGGTGTCCGTGCAGACGTAGATGAGCGCAATGAAAAAATGCAGTTCAAGATCCGTGCTTCACAAACCAGCAAGATTCCTTACCAATTGATCGTTGGGGACAAGGAAATGGAAGACGGAACAGTCAACGTTCGTCGCTACGGCCAAAAAGAAACACAAACTGTCTCAGTAGATGATTTTGTTCAAGCTATCCTAGCTGATATCGCCAACAAATCACGCGTTGAGAAATAAGAGATAAAATCCTAGCTAGCTAAAAAGCAACAACTGAAACAGCTGTTGCTTTTTATATTTTATACTCAATGAAAATCAAAAAGCAAACTAGGAAGCTTACTTGAGTACGGTAAGGCGACGCTGACGTGGTTTGAATTTGATTTTCGAAGAGTATTATTTAACCCGAGCTAGTAGTGATTGACCAAACCACCACACAAGATTTGCTTTCATGAGTTAGATAAGGTCAATATCCTCAATCCTTGTCTGCTTCATTTTCTTTTACGAGATCTTTTTGTGAATCCTTTTCAGAGAGTTTTTGATCAATATACTTGTTAATGGTTTCATAAAATTCCTTAGTCGTCTCACCGTCTAATTTTGTCGAATTATGAACTTGATTGACTTTCAATTGAACAGATTGAATACCGTAAGAGGCTTGTTTTTGGTGGAGCGTTTCTAATTCTTCTTCTGAAATCGGATCTCCAACAACCGTCAAGACCAACTCATTGTTTCTTGACTTGTAGACTTGATTAATAACCGTGTGATTGGCGAACTCTTTTCCTACAAACTGTTTGATTCCTTCTTTTCGCGCTTGATCTATCGTCAGAGTGACTGCTGAATAACTAGCTGGAAGAATCAATAATACAATCAAGGATATCAAGCCAATTCTCATTTTAATGTTTAGCTCTTTAAATGAACTTAAGGGAGATTTTCTCATCATAATTCTTGTTCCAACAATGTTGATTAGCATGATAAAGACACAGTTGATCAAGAAAAGATAAAGAGCTCCAAATAAAAATCGTACATTTCCATTAGCTAAACCGTAACCTGCAGTGCAGATAGGTGGCATCAGAGCTGTTGCAATGGCTACTCCTGGCACGATATTGTTTGCTTCTTTTTTCCTTGAACCAATTACGCCTGCTATCCCACCAGCAATAGCAATGAGAACATCCCAAATGGTTGGAGAGGTTCGTGCAATCAATTCGCTACTTTCATAAGATAAGGGAGAAATCCAGAAATACAGAGCCGAGACAAGCAAACTGACCAATACTTGAGTAAATAAAACCTCTAGAGCTTGCTTGACTAAACGAGTGTCAAAAATAGCTAAACCTAATCCTAGTCCAACAATCGGTGTCATGAGAGGTGAAATTAACATAGCTCCTATAATAACAGCTGTTGAATTCATATTTAGTCCGATAGAGGCAATAAAAATTGCACACATCAAAATCGCTGTATCTCTCGATCTAACATGAAGATCATCATATAATTTCTCACGGTATTCACGTGTTGAATAGTTTCCGGTCATTGTTTACTCCTTTTATTTCATATAGTCTTGTTTCTGCATGGATAATGGTAGAGAGACTTCTGTCCCGTCTTACATATTTTTCTTCTCATCTGTTATTCTTTTGAGAATTATCTTTTAAGTATCCGTCAGTCCATCCTTCATATTATATCAAAAATTTTACAGTCTTTCTCTTACGAAATCTATCAATTGAATAGATAGAGAAAGAAATTTTTGTTTCCTTATCCAAAGAACAAAAGACTGCATCTCCTATAAAAGAAGATGCAGTTTCATGATTAAGCGTGATGAGTTTGTTTGACAACCCATTGCTCCATTTTGATTTTTTCAACCGAAAATTCCCAAACAAAGAATTTACTAGGATACACAGTTAAAGATAAAAAAGCCCAGCTGTCTTATCCTGGGCTTTTATCTATTATGATCACTCAAGGACTAAGTTCACTTGAGCAAACTTAATTCTTACTATCGTTCCTTTTCCAACCTCAGACTCGATACGAATCTGGTGCCCCAGTTCTTCAGAAATTTTCTTAGATAGGTAAAGTCCAAGTCCAGATGACTGCTGGGTTAGGCGTCCATTATATCCTGAAAATCCACGTTCAAAGACTCGGAGGACGTCACTGTTTTTTATCCCGATTCCCGTATCCTTGATACAAAGCTCCTGGCTATCCATATAAATCTCCAGACCACCTTCCTTGGTATACTTGAGACTGTTTGAGATGATTTGCTCAATAACCACTAATAGCCACTTTTTATCCGTCACGATTTCTTTATCAAGGTCATGTAGATTGACATTTAAGCCTTTTTGAATAAAGAAAAGAGCATATTTACGAATTATTTCCTTAACCAAGTCCTCAATTTGAACCTGCTTTAAGACCAAATCATCATGGAAACTTTCTAAACGCAGGTACTGTAAAACTAGATTGGTATAGGAATCAATCTTGAAAATTTCCTGTTCTAATTGCTGCTTCAGTTGGCGGTCGGCCACTTCTGCAACTAAGAGTTGACTGGCTGCAATGGGGGTCTTTATCTGATGGACCCACAAGGTATAGTAATCAAGTAAATCCGTTAGTTTTCTTTCTGAATCTGACCTCTGCTGATAAAGTTCCATCTCACGCGCTTCTAGTTTCTCAGCCAAAACAATTTCCAATGGAGATTTGGCTTCTCTCTCCCCATAGAGAATTTCCTGACGATAGACCTGCATTTCCACCAATATGTCCCAAGTGAAAAATAAGATGGTTACAAAACAACACAAGAGGAAAAAGTAGAGAAAGTAAATTCCCAAACTGGCAAATAAAAACTGAAAGAGCAAAATCAGAAACGTCAAAGAAATCAGATAGACAAACAGACGACTACGGGAACGCAGATAGGCTAGAAAAAATTGTTTCCAATCAAGCATGCTTCAATCCGTACCCTATTCCTTTCTTGGTTTCGATAAATCCTACCAAGCCCTGCTCTTCCAATTTTTTACGCAAACGAGCCACATTGACAGATAGGGTATTGTCATCAATGAAAAAGTCACTATTCCAAAGTTCCCGCATGAGGTCATCACGCGCTACGATATTGCCTGCATGCTCAAATAGCACTCGTAAAATCTGGAATTCGTTCTTGGTCAAATTCAAGACTTGGCCTTGATAATGTAAATCCATGGATTTGGTATTGAGGATCACACCGGCGTATTCCAGTAAACTCTCGTCACGCCCAAACTCATAGGAACGGCGTAGCAAGCCCTGAACCTTGGCTAAAAGAACCTGCTGGTCAAAAGGCTTGGTCACAAAGTCATCCGCCCCCATATTGATTGCCATGACAATATCCATAGCCTGATCCCTCGAAGAAAGGAACATGATCGGCACCTTGGAAATCTTGCGAATTTCCTGACACCAGTGATAACCATTAAACAAGGGCAGTCCAATATCCATGAGGACCAGATGAGGCTCCGACTGGACAAAAAGACTCAAAACTTCCATAAAGTCTTCTACCAGGACCACTTCAAATCCCCATTCAGATAGCATTTTTCCGACTTGTTGACGAATGACCTGATCATCTTCTACTAATAAAATCTTGTGCATCTGATTCTCCTTTGCTAATTTTAGGAGTCTTAAATCCTTTAGTATAAATAGAGGGCTTAGTATCTAATACTTTTTTGACATTTCCTTGTCACAACAGCTCAAAAACAGATAGTGAATAACCCCATTGATATCATACCTTATTTTCAGACATAGTGCCAGCACTACCCATTTATTTTTAATTTTTTCAACCTTCATTTCAGTTCTTTTATCCATCCCCTTAACCAAAATTTATATCTATTCTTCCAAACCTTGAGTGTAGTTAAAACGACACTCTATACTCTTCTAACATTGAAAAGCTCCTTATCGACTGGTATCCGTAAAAAGTTCTAGCTTTCAGATTGACAATCTGAAAAAGATTTGTTAAGATGTGAATGAACAATGTTTAATATTCATTCAGAAAAGAGGTGAATCAAATTGGACAAAAAACAGACTTTGAAATCCGCAGCTTATGAAGTTTTTTCAAAAAAAGGATACAAGGCGACAGGAATTTCAGAAATTGCTAGACAAGCTCATATGGCAGTCGGATCTTTTTATAACTATTACGAAAGTAAAGAGGCTATTTTTTTAGATATCTATATTGATGAAAACAACCGTGTTCGCCAAACTATGATCGAAGAACTGGATTGGGAAATTGATATGATTGATCTTATTAGTCAACTCTTTGCTCAATCCAGAGCACTCGTTTCTTCCAATAAAATCCTTGCAGAATGGTACAATCCTGCCATAGCAGATGAGTTGCATAGCTACTATTCCTCAGAAGAAGGGAAAGTCACGAATCCATTTCATCAATTTCTCGTGAAAACCTTTACTCATCGTTTGCAGGCTGAAGGCCATTCTCCAGAAAAAATTCAAGATATTTTACAAGTTTACAACCTATTTTACTACATGGATATGCATATCACAGAAAATGATTTTCCAGATATTAGCAAAACTGTAGAAATACTAGCAACCAACTTCATTAAAGGAATACTGAAATAAAGAAATCTTTTCTTTATTTTTTGGAAATTATTGAATGAAAAAAAATATTATTCATTCATAGAAAATTACTACACTATAGGAGTTAAAAATGAAACGAGGGAAAAAAATGTTCATAATTATTCTAACTACACTTGGAGTGCTCGGCTTTATATCTTGGGGAATCATTACCTATCTTGGACGAAGTCAAACTTTATCGATAAAATCCATTGAAAATCCCAGCGGAGATTTGTATTTAGTTCACATCACAAAACCAAAAAATCAAATATGGAAAGCTGGCTCCTATGCTCAGTTTAAGCTTCCTGACAGTTCGTTTGGTCTAGACAAAAGTCCAGTAAAGGAGGATCAGGCTAGCCGATGGCTAACCCTTGCTTCCACTCCTGATGAGGATGAAATTCTTATTGTAACCCATAATAGTGGTAGCGTGTTTAAGGAAACCTTAACACATTTACCAGCTGGTAGTAAAATTGAGATGAGTTGGCTGGAGTCATCTTTATCTGTTAAAGACAATGACCAAGCACTAGTTTGTTTTGCCTCTGATGTCGGTATTTCTACTCTACGTCCAGTTATGAAAGAGTGGGCTGGTAAGCGCTCCATCATTCTTAATCATTTAGACAAAGGAGTAAACATTTTTGATAATGAGTTAAGAGAGCTTAGTAAGAATAATCCGAATCTAACTTATAAAACTAGCGAAACCTTTTCTCAAAGCCAAGCATTTTTAAAAAATGCGGTTGTGAAATACGGTAACCAAGCTATTTATCTCTTAACCGGCCAACCTGATGATATAAATGAGATGAAAAATTTCTTAAAAGAGAATGGGATTGACGACAAACAGATACAAACAAGTATGTTTAGAGGTTTGAAATAAAAGCAAACTGTCTTCTATGTATCTAAATCATACCATTATAGGTCGGTATGTAAAGAGATCGTACAAACCAACTAGTAAATTCTATGTGATTGTGATAAGATAAATAAAAAGAAAGGAGCTCTTATGGCCAATATCTTTGATTATCTGAAAGATGTCGCACACGATTCTTATTACGACCTTCCTTTGAATGAGTTAGACATTCTAGCCTTAACAGAAATCACCTATCTCTCCTTTGATAATCTGGTCTCCACAACTCCTATGCGACTTTTAGACCTGGTACCTCAGGTTCCAAGAGAATCTAACATGTTGACCAGCAAAAATCGCCTCCAGCTATTAGATGAACTAGCTCAACACAAACGCTTCAAAAATTGCAAACTCTCCCATTTTATCAATGACATCGACCCTGAATTGCAAAAACAGTTTGCGGCTATGACCTACCGCCTCACTCTCGATACCTATCTGATTGTCTTTCGTGGGACAGATGACAGTATCATTGGCTGGAAGGAAGATTTCCACCTGACCTATATGAAGGAAATTCCTGCTCAAAAGCACGCCCTTCGCTATTTAAAGAACTTTCTTGTCCAACATCCTAAGCAAAAGGTCATTCTGGCCGGGCATTCCAAGGGAGGAAATCTAGCCATCTATGCTGCTAGTCAAATTGAGCAAAGCTTACAAAATCAAATCACAGCAGTTTATACCTTTGATGCGCCTGGTCTCCACAAAGAACTGACACAAACCGAGGGCTATCAAAGGATAATGGATAGAACCAAGGTCTTCATCCCACAAGGATCCATTATCGGTATGATGCTGGAAGTCCCTAACCACCAAATCATCGTGCACAGTACTGCCTTAGGTGGTATCGCCCAGCACGATACCTTTAGTTGGCAGATTGAGGACAAGCACTTCGTCCAGCTGGATAAGACCAACAGTGATAGCCAACAAGTAGACACAACCTTCAAGGAATGGGTAACCTCAGTACCTGATGAGGAACTTCAGCTCTACTTCGACCTCTTCTTTGGCACTATTCTTGATGCTGGTATCACCTCTATCAATGACTTGGCTTCCTTAAAGGCGATTGAACACATTCATCATCTCTTTGTCCAAGCTCAATCCCTCACTCCAGAAGAAAGAGAAACCTTGGGACGCCTTACCCAGTTATTGATTGATACCCGTTACCAAGCCTGGAAGAATAGATAAAAAGCTTATGAAAAGGTAATACTCTTCGAAAATCTCTTCAAACCACGTCAGCTTTATCTGCAACCTCAAAGCTGTGCTTTG
>NZ_JVLI01000100.1:0-50638 GCF_001072315.1 Streptococcus pseudopneumoniae
CAGTTCTATCCACAACCTCAAAACAGTGTTTTGAGCTGACTTCGTCAGTTCTATCCACAACCTTAAAACGGTGTTTTGAGCAGTCTGTGCCTAGCTTTCTAGTTTGCTTTTTGATTTTTATTGAGTATGAGTTACCTAAATTATGATGCATAGTTGATGGGATATATATAATAGATTGAAATAGAATATGAACAAATTGATAAGAGGATTTTAAAGTAATCTCTAACAATGCTTTAGAAACTATGGTGTGCTATTCTAAATTCAATTCACTATAACTTGTTTACGTTTTAAAAAAGAGCCGGGGGGCTCTTTTTACTTATCTTCAGTTCCCTGCATTTCTTTTATCACAGCTAGTCTAGTCTGGATATCCTTTTCCAAGACCTTAAACTTGTAAGTCAAGTCTTCTTGGTATTCCTTGATAAGTTCTTTTTGCTGGTTAATGATTTGCAGGCTGTTTTGGATAATATCCACATCGTCCTTGATAGCTTGAACGCGGTCAGTGGTATTCAAGACTTCATCTGTGATGGTTTGGCGATTTTTTGTAACCAGATAACTTCCGGCTGCAGCTCCTGCAAATAGCAGTAGGTTGGATAATTTCATAGCAACTCCTTAAGCGTTTTTGATGGTTTCAGCGACTTGAGCAAGTTTGTCAAAGTCTGGTTCGTGGGCGATAAAATCAATCTTGAGGTCATCGTCAGCACTGTAGCGAGGCACAAGGTGAACGTGAGTATGAAAAACTGTTTGACCAGCGACTTCTTCACAGTTGGAAATGATATTCATACCAGCAGCCTTAGTGACTTTCATGACTTTTTGAGCTACTTTTGGTACTTGGGCAAAGAGTTGGCTGGCGCTCGTAGCATCCATCTCCAAAAGATTGCGATAGTGTTCTTTTGGCACGACCAAGGTGTGTCCTAGTGTTACTTGAGAGATATCAAGAAAGGCAAGGACCTGCTCATCTTCATATACTTTTGAAGCAGGAATTTCCCCTGCGATGATTTTACAAAAAATGCAATCTGACATAAAATCTACCTCTACTGTACTGAATTTTGATATAATATAGCTACATTATACCAGATTTGGAGAAAATATGTTAGAAATTAAAAACCTGACAGGTGGCTATGTTCATGTCCCTGTCTTGAAAGATGTGTCTTTTACTGTTGAAAGTGGGCAGTTGGTTGGTTTGATTGGTCTCAATGGTGCTGGGAAATCGACGACGATTAATGAGATTATCGGTCTGTTGACACCTTATAGTGGTTCCATCAATATCAATGGCCTGACCCTGCAAGAAGATGCGACTAGTTACCGCAAGCAAATTGGCTACATTCCTGAGACACCTAGTCTGTATGAGGAATTGACCCTCAGAGAGCATATCGAAACGGTTGCCATGGCTTATGGTATTGAGCAGAAAGTGGCTTTTGAGCGAGTAGAGCCCTTGTTAAAAATGTTCCGTCTGGACCAGAAATTAGACTGGTTTCCTGTTCATTTTTCAAAAGGGATGAAGCAGAAGGTCATGATTATCTGTGCTTTTGTGGTAGATCCGAGTCTTTTCATCGTGGATGAGCCTTTCCTTGGTCTGGATCCGCTGGCGATTGCAGACTTGATTCAGCTTTTGGAAGTGGAAAAGCAAAAGGGCAAGTCCATTCTTATGAGTACCCACGTGCTGGATTCGGCGGAGAAGATGTGTGATGCCTTTGTTATTCTTCATAAGGGAGAGGTGCGTGCCAAGGGAAATCTCCTGCAACTGCGCGAAGCCTTTAACATGCCTGAGGCTAGTTTGAATGATATTTACTTGGCTCTGACCAAAGAGGAGGAACTATGAAAGACTTGTTTTTAAAGAGAAAGCAGGCTTTTCGTAAGGAGTGTCTTGGTTATCTGCGCTATGTTCTCAATGACCACTTTGTCTTGTTCCTGCTTGTCTTGCTGGGCTTTCTAGCCTACCAGTACAGTCAACTCTTGCAAGATTTTCCTGAAAATCATTGGCCTATCCTTTTGTTTGTAGGAATTACGTCTGTTTTACTCTTACTTTGGGGAGGAATTGCCACCTATATGGAGGCTCCAGACAAGCTCTTTCTCTTAGTTGGAGAAGAGGAAATTAAGCTCCATCTCAAGCGTCAAACTGGCATTTCCCTAGTCTTTTGGCTCTTTGTACAGACCCTTTTCTTGCTGTTATTTGCGCCTTTATTTTTAGCAATGGGTTATGGCTTGCCAGTTTTTCTGCTCTATGTGCTTTTATTGGGGGTAGGAAAATATTTCCACTTTTGTCAAAAGGCCAGCAAATTTTTCACTGAAACTGGACTGGACTGGGACTATGTTATTTCTCAAGAAAGCAAGCGTAAGCAAGTCTTGCTTCGTTTCTTTGCCCTCTTTACGCAGGTCAAGGGAATTTCAAACAGCGTTAAGCGTCGTGCCTATCTGGACTTTATTTTAAAGGCTGTTCAGAAGGTGCCTGGGAAGATTTGGCAAAATCTCTATCTGCGTTCTTATCTGCGAAATGGCGACCTCTTTGCTCTCAGTCTTCGTCTTCTCTTGCTTTCTTTGCTGGCGCAGGTCTTTATCGAGCAATCTTGGATTGCGACAGCAGTGGTAGTTCTCTTTAACTACCTCTTGCTTTTCCAGTTGCTGGCCCTCTATCATGCCTTTGACTACCAGTATTTGACCCAACTCTTTCCGCTGGACAAGGGGCAAAAGGAAAAAGGCTTACAGGAGGTAGTTCGAGGATTGATCAGTTTTGTTTTACTTGTGGAATTAGTTGTTGGGTTGATTACCTTCCAAGAAAAACTAGCCCTTCTAGCCTTACTAGGAGCTGGTTTGGTTTTACTAGTCTTGTATTTGCCTTATCAGGTAAAACGTCAGATGCAGGATTAACATTGCTTATATGATATTAAAAAAGAAGTTGAGTTCAGTTTGTCTCAACTTCTTTTTAGTTGCTACAGGATAATGGTTGGCCCGTAGAGACTCAACTTGGTCTTGACTTGGTCAAAGTGAAAGCGGTCATAGGCTCGCCAAGCAGCGCGAGTTGGAGCATCTGGATCAAGAGCGCTGAGTCCCATGAGAAGACTGGAAGTCTGGTAAAATTTTTCCAGTTCAATAAAGACTCGATTATCCACTGTTTCAGCCTTGGCTAGAAAGCCAAGAATAGAGTTTAATTGCTCCTGAAAGCGGACGTCGTCAGCGGTTGCCTGTCTGCATGCTTGGTAGGCTTTGTTTAAGTCAGTAATCAAAGTCTGAGCTCTTTTGATGGGGTCTGTGTCTGTCATGAGAATTCCTCCTCTAATACTCTTCGAAAATCTCTTCAAACCACGTCAGCGTCGCCTTACCGTAGGTATGGTAGTTCTATCCACAACCTCAAAACACTGTTTTTAGCAACCTGCGGCTAGCTTCCTAGTTTGCTTTTTGATTTTCGTTGAGTATAATCTGGGTGCTAGTCTTGTTTCTAGCACCTGTGTTTTGATACTGTCAGTTTATCACTTTTATCTCCTTTTTCAGCTTCAAATCTTTAATTGTCCTTGAAATTTCCTGAATGGTACTGTTAAGATTTTATGATAAAATAGTTGTAAGATTATCATGCTTATTTGAGGAACAAGCTACCTTTCAGGAGTGTTGAATGCCTGTTTAGGATTTGGTGGGCTTGTATCATAGTATTTTTGCTATTCTCTTTTTAGGAAGAAATCGAAACAAGGAGAGTAAAAAGATGAGAATATTTGTTTTAGAAGATGATTTTTCCCAACAGACTAGGATTGAAACGACGATTGAGAAACTCTTGAAAGAACATCATATCACTCCCAGTTCTTTTGAGGTCTTTGGTAAGCCAGACCAGCTGCTGGCAGAGGTGCATGAGAAGGGGGTGCATCAGCTATTCTTTTTGGATATTGAGATTCGAAATGAGGAGATGAAGGGTCTGGAAGTGGCTAGAAAGATTCGGGATCGAGACCCCTATGCCCTGATTGTCTTTGTGACGACTCACTCAGAGTTTATGCCCCTGTCTTTTCGCTACCAAGTGTCAGCTTTGGACTACATTGATAAGGCCTTGTCGGCAGAGGAGTTTGAATCTCGGATCGAGACAGCCCTCCTCTATGCCAATAGTCAAGATAGTAAGAGTCTGGCGGAAGATTGCTTTTACTTTAAATCAAAATTTGCCCAATTCCAGTATCCTTTTAAAGAGGTCTACTATCTCGAAACATCGCCCAGAGCCCATCGTGTTATTCTCTATACTAAGACGGACAGGCTGGAATTTACAGCGAGTTTAGAGGAGGTTTTCAAGCAGGAACCTCGTCTCTTGCAGTGCCACCGCTCTTTTCTCATCAATCCTGCCAATGTGGTTCGTTTGGATAAGAAAGAAAAACTTCTTTACTTTCCCAATGGTGGAAGCTGTATGATCGCGCGTTATAAGGTCAGGGAAGTGTCTGAAGCTATCAATAACTTACACTAAGTGAGGTGCTGGAATGGAATTAGTTTGGAAGATAGTATATGTGTTTTTGATATCTGGATTGGAATTGTTTATATTTTTTAAGGTGGATGGAATTGTTCTAACTCTGGAGAGAGTTTTTAAGTCCTTTCTTTTTAAGCTACTTTTAGCAGTTGTTTTTGTAACGATTAGCTATATAGTAGGAAATACTTACCTATCTTATTTTATGGAACCCTTGTACGGCATTGGTTTATCTTTCTTATTGTTAAGAGGGCTTCCTAAAAAACTACTCTTCTTTTATGGTCTCTTTCCAATGATGTTGGTGAATCTTTTTTTCAGGGTAGTCTCCTATTTTGTGCTTCCATTTTTGGGGCAAGGGCATTTGTATGATGACCGCTCTTTTATTTGGTTATGTATAAAAATTTTCATTTGCTTTATTTCTCTAGCCTTTTTGAAATGGTTAGACTATGATTTTACTAGTTTGAGGAGGGAGATTCTCGATAAAGGTTTTCAACAGTCCCTGACTAAGATTAACTGGATAATGGGGGCTTACTATCTAGTGATGCAAAGTCTGTCTTATTTTGAAAATGTACAAGGTATTCAATCAACGACTGTTCGCCATCTGATTCTAGTGTTTTACCTACTCTTTTTTATGGGGGTTATCAAGAAGCTGGATACCTATTTGAAGGACAAACTCCATGAGAGACTGGACCAAGAGCAGGCCTTGCGCTACAGAGATATGGAACGCTATAGTCGGCATATAGAGGAACTTTACAAGGAAGTACGGAGTTTTCGCCATGACTACACCAACCTCTTGACCAGTTTACGTCTGGGCATTGAAGAGGAGGATATGGAGCAGATAAAAGAGGTCTACGATTCGGTCTTAAAGGATTCTAGTGAAAAATTGCAGGACAATAAATATGACCTTGGTCGATTGGTGAATATTCGTGATAAAGCCCTCAAAAGTCTCCTAGCAGGGAAATTTCTAAAAGCTAGAGATAAGAACATTGTCTTTAATGTCGAAGTTCCTGAGGAGATTCAGGTAGAGGGGATGAGCCTGCTTGATTTTCTGACTATTGTGTCTATCCTTTGTGACAATGCTATTGAAGCCAGTGCAGAGGCCAGTCAACCTCATGTTTCAATTGCTTTTTTAAAAAATGGAGCACAGGAGACCTTTATCATTGAAAATTCCATTAAAGAAGAGGGTATAGACATTTCTGAGATTTTCTCCTTTGGAGCCAGTTCTAAAGGGGAGGAGAGAGGAGTTGGTCTCTATACCGTCATGAAAATTGTGGAAAGCCATCCTAATACCAGTCTAAATACCACCTGTCAAAATCAAATCTTTCGTCAGGTTTTAACGATTCACTCGATATCAGTTGATGATTAGAAGATTTGTGGAAAGAAGTACTGCCTAAAGTCATCAATTAAAATACTATAGTATGTGAGGTATATTAAATGAATAAGAAATCCTTTTTTATCATCTGTTCTACGTTGATTATTGCTTCGAATCTTCTCATGATTTCCGTGGTGAACAAGGGAGAAGAAACAGGGGGCAACCTGTTTGTGATTGCTATAGCCTGTGTTTTGCTGCCAGCCTTTTTATATGCAGTTGAAAACAGACTTACTTCAATGGTAAGAGTAGAATCAATACTCCTGATTCAGTTGACAGTTATATCCCTACTCCGTCTTATCAACAGAATAGGGAGTACGCCTGAAATCCTCAACATTATCATTACCCTTATCGCTTTGGCAAGTGGGACAGCTGCTATCCTTATTGCGATTATGAGAATATATGAAAACATACGGAAGTAAGGCTGAATAGCTTTCGATTTTGTATTTTCACATTGTTAAGTTCCCCTAGGGCAAGTATGTTTTCCATGCTTGCTTTTTTAATTTTTTACAATTCAAGATGTTTTGATGACCATTTATGATGTGAGTGTTCCAAGGATAAAATGAGTGCTATACTAGCAGTGTAAAGGTTGTAGCTAAACTAAGATAAAGCATACATTTAGGAGGAAATTTTATGAAGAAAAAAATACTGATTATTTTCGTTCTATATCTGATCATGTCTACCCTTCTTTATCCGCTTAGGGAGAGTATTTGGTATCATCTATTTTATACCATAGCCTATATGATTGCGGTTGTGATCTATTTTGCTTTAACTAAAAAGAAAGGAGCAAAGAAATGAAAGCTTTTCTTGCTAAAAAACGGAACATCTTCCTTACGAGATTGTTCCTAGGTCAGTTGCCCTTGCTTGTCTCTACTTATCTATTTCTATCTCGTCAGTTTTTAAATTTTTCATTGGTTTTCCAATTTCTTTTAGTGGTTATTAACTTGGCCTCTATTTTGGTTACTGTTTACCTCACTAGGGAGATGAGGATAAGAGAGTTTGAAGATGATGATTTGGTTAGTCCTAGAACCAATCAACTTATGTATATCGGTTTGACAGGTTTTATGTCTATCATTTGTTTGTATAGAGGTATCACAGCAGGAGAATCTTACCAACAACTAATTGCCTATATTGGCGCTATTCTCTGCTTGCTTATCATGCTTTTGCTCATTTGGGGCTTGAAGTATTATAAAAAGTAGCTTGCCTTCTTCTTCTGACAGAATCTTTGATTAGAAGGCTCTATTAAACTGTCCGTGAAATAAGTGAATGGAGGTATTTAATATGAAATATAGATTATTTCTTGTTATTTTCTTGAGTAGTATGTTGAATATTCTTTTAGGGACATTTTTACAAATCTCTAATGTATCGATTGGGTGGATTGTTCTCTACAGTGGATTATTTGAAGCAGGCGTTTTCCTTCTTGCTAATAAAGGGGTAGCGGTAAAAATAAAGGAAGTAGATATTCGAAATCGCTTTAAATTTATTTTTGGAAAAACCTTATGGTTTCAAATTTTTTTGCTCATCTTTTTGATGGTCAAACTTTATCTTGGTTTGGATGCGAGGTTGATTTTATTCTATGGACATATTTTCATTGTCTTTAATGCCTTAATGTATCTATTATCTAGTAGTCAGGTTAGCCTTAAAAAGAACAAGCTGTCTTCTTAATCTTGCAGTAATAGAGCATGACAAGGTGAGCTATCCTGTCTTGTAGATAGTAGGGAGGATTTATATGAAAAGACACGCTATTCTTTTCAAAACGAGTGCAATTCTTTCTTATTTGTTTCTGTTTTTCGGACTGTCTTGGACAACCCAATTTTGGAGCAATTATTGGGAGTTCTCGTCTTGGGTAGGAAATATTATCTGGATTCGAAACATCATCAGTCTTCTCTTTATCTGCTTGATGGTTTGGATTTTGGTCAGGTCGGGCCATGCTTATCTCTTTCGTATCCCTAGGAAAAAGTGGTTGAGCTATTCTGTTCTGACGGTGTTAGCCGCTGTTGTACTTATCTGCTTTAACTATCTGACAGCTAAACACGTCCAGGGAACTAATGAAGGGTGGAATTTGTTTATTGCCTATAGTGAGACAAATTTTGCGGAGTTTGGTGTTTACCTAACCTTAATCGTACTAGGACCTCTGATGGAAGAATTGGTATGTAGGGGCCTGCTTCAACATGCCTTCTTTAAGGATTCGAGATGGGGGCAGGATCTTCTCTTTCCGTCATTCTTATTTGCCTTGCCCCACTTTTCTAGCTTGCCAAGTCTCGCAGATATTTTTGTCTATACGGCAGTGGGCTGTCTGTTTGCCTGTCTAACACGTTATACGAAGAGTATCTATCCTTCTTATTCGATTCATATTGTTAATAATATCATCGCAAACTTACCATTTTTGCTCACTTTTTTACATAGGGTCTTGGGGTAAAAAAACAAAAGTCTTGCTTTTCAGCCATAGAGGAGGTCATCATGTATAAACACTTATTTTTCCTAGATTCCAAAACCTTAGACTGGTTGACACCTTATATTTTGGTCTTGGCTTCTGACACCATTGCTTTTAACGTTTTTGTGCTAACCTTTGTATCTGTGGTGGTCTTTTATTTCCTAAATCCCATGTTATCTTTAATGGCTATATTCTTAGGGGCTGGCTATGTGGTCGGGTTTTGGTTACTCAAATGGTTTGTTTTGGAAAGACTAGCACTAAAGGATGACGTGTAGAGAAGTTTGTTTCTTGAGGAGAATAATTTTATGGAGTTTTTTGATAAATTTCATGCCTTGTGCTTTGGATTTTTAGTACTACTAATCGTCATTACAGTTCCTTATACGATTAATCATGGGGATTTTTTTCAAAATGAATCTGCATTGATTATTGTAAGTCTTCTAGTAACCTCGATGAGTGTTGCTTATGCTAGAAAGTTTGAAATGATTTCTTTTGGGATGTTAAGCAGGAAACAACTTTTACTTTTCATTGCAATCTTTCTTCTAAGTGTGCTTGAGACGCTGGTTTATATTCATTTCTTCGCTATTTCTTCTGGCGCAGGAGTTCAACACTTGGCGGAAGTCAGCAGAGGAATTTCCCTGTCTTTGATTTTGACTTCCTCAGTTTTTGGACCCATCCAGGAGGAACTCATTTTCAGAGGACTTCTTCAAGGTGCGGTTTTTGACAACTCTTTGTTAGGGCTTGTGCTAACTTCCTCTCTCTTTTCTGTTATGCATGGACCTTCTAATGTCCCTTCGTTTATTTTTTATCTACTTGGGGGCTTGTTGCTGGGCTTTGCTTATAAAAAGAGCCAAAACCTATGGGTTTCTACTCTAGTCCACATGTTTTACAACAGTTGGCCACTCTTATATTATTTATAAAAATTATGAAAAGGTAAGTAGAAGACGGTGCTTACCTTTTTCTTTCTATAATGATACTCAAGCCAATCCAGAGGCTTTTCTTTGAGAATCGGGTGTGGAGCGGTTGACGAATAGGGCAAAAACTAGTAGAATAGTAAGGAAACTTTATACGGAGGAAAGAAATGGATTTGGGTGATAATGAGCTAACACTGACTCCCATACCTGGGAAAAGTGGCAAGGCTTATATGGGTAGCTATCCTGATGGAAAGCGCATCTTTGTAAAAATGAACACCTCTCCAATCCTACCTGGTCTAGCTAGAGAACAAATTGCTCCACAATTATTATGGAGTCGCCGTTTGGCAGATGGGCGTGATATGTGTGCTCAAGAATGGTTGACAGGCAAGATATTGACCCCCTATGATATGAATCGTAAGCAAATCGTCAATATTTTAACCCGCCTTCATCGCTCACGTCCTTTGATGACGCAGTTGAGTCGTTTGGGCTATGCCATGGAAACACCTGTAGATTTACTACAGTCTTGGCAGGAAACGGCTCCAGATGCTTTGCGTAAAAATCATTTTATCAGTGAAGTGATGGCTGATTTACGTCAGACTATTCCAGGATTTAGAGAGGACTATGCGACCATTGTCCATGGAGATGTACGACATAGTAATTGGATTGAGACAGATAGTGGCTTGATTTATTTGGTAGATTGGGATTCGGTTCGCTTGACCGATCGCATGTTGGATGTGGCCCATATGCTCTGCCATTATATTCCAGAATATCAGTGGAAGGAATGGTTGACCTACTACGGCTATAAGTATAATCAAACGGTATTAAATAAATTGTATTGGTACGGTCAATTGTCTTACTTGAGCCAGATTTCCAAGTATTATATGAACCAAGATTTAGAAAATGTCAATCGGGAGATTCATGGCTTGCGTCACTTCCGAGACAAGTATGGAAAGAGAAGATGAGAGTTAGAAATCGTAAAGGGGCGACAGAATTACTAGAGGCAAATCCCCAGTATGTGGTCCTCAATCCCTTGGAAGCCAAGGGAAAATGGCGGGACTTGTTTGGCAATGACAATCCCATTCATGTGGAAGTTGGAAGTGGAAAGGGTGCCTTTGTTTCAGGTATGGCTAAGCAAAATCCTGACATCAACTATATCGGGATTGATATTCAAAAGTCTGTTTTGAGCTACGCTTTGGACAAGGTACTTGAAGTTGGAGTGCCTAATATCAAGCTCTTGTGGGTAGATGGTTCTGACTTGACTGACTACTTTGAAGACGGTGAGATTGATCGCTTGTATCTGAACTTTTCAGATCCATGGCCTAAAAAGCGTCATGAAAAGCGTCGGTTGACCTACAAGACCTTCTTGGACACCTTCAAGCGTATCTTGCCTGAAAATGGAGAAATTCATTTCAAGACAGATAACCGTGGCTTGTTTGAGTACAGCCTAGTGAGCTTTTCTCAGTATGGCATGAAACTAAATGGTGTCTGGCTAGACTTACATGCCAGTGATTTTGAAGGCAATGTCATGACAGAATACGAGCAAAAATTCTCCAACAAGGGTCAAGTTATCTACCGAGTTGAGGCAGAATTTTAAGAAATAGCCTGAAATCAGGCTGTATAAGTGGTAAGTGCTTTTGCTTTACATAAGTTAGCAAATGTGCTATACTAAGGGTAAGAATATGAGAAAGAGAGGCGGGGAAATATCTTCGCCTCTTGCTTATGAGGAGGTGGACGCAATCGCAACAATTGTAGAATTAGTCAGAGAAGTTGTAGAACCTGTCATTCAATCACCTTTCGAACTCGTGGATATCGAGTATGGAAAGATTGGCAGTGACATGATTCTCAGTATTTTTGTAGATAAACCTGAAGGAATTACCTTGAACGACACGGCAGACTTGACAGAAATGATCAGTCCTGTCCTAGATACCATCAAGCCAGATCCCTTCCCAGAACAATATTTCCTAGAAATTACCAGTCCAGGCTTGGAACGTCCTTTGAAAACCAAGGATGCCGTCGCTGGAGCGGTTGGGAAATACATCCATGTCGGGCTCTACCAAGCCATCGATAAGCAAAAGGTCTTTGAAGGAACCTTGTTGGCCTTTGAAGAGGACGAGTTGACCATGGAATATATGGACAAGACACGTAAGAAAACTGTCCAAATTCCATACAGTTTAGTATCAAAAGCACGTTTAGCAGTTAAATTATAGAAAAAGAAAGGATAGCTTTTGAGGATTCAAAAGTGAAGAAAACATGAGTAAAGAAATGCTAGAGGCCTTCCGCATTTTGGAAGAAGACAAGGGAATCAAAAAAGAAGACATCATCGACGCAGTAGTAGAGTCGCTTCGTTCCGCTTATCGCAGACGCTATGGTCAATCAGATAGCGTAGCTATTGACTTCAACGAAAAAACAGGTGACTTTACCGTTTATACTGTCCGTGAAGTTGTTGATGAAGTATTTGATAGCCGTTTGGAAATCAGCTTGAAAGATGCTCTTGCCATCAATTCAGCCTATGAACTTGGTGATAAAATCAAGTTTGAAGAAGCACCTGCTGAGTTTGGTCGAGTAGCAGCCCAATCTGCTAAACAAACCATCATGGAAAAAATGCGCAAGCAAACACGTGCCATCACTTACAATACTTACAAAGAACATGAGCAAGAAATCATGTCTGGTACAGTAGAACGCTTTGACAACCGCTTCATTTATGTCAACCTTGGCAGCATTGAAGCCCAATTGTCAAAACAAGACCAAATTCCTGGAGAAGTTTTTGCTTCTCATGATCGTATCGAAGTATATGTTTACAAGGTTGAAGACAACCCTCGCGGTGTGAACGTCTTTGTTAGCCGTAGCCATCCAGAAATGATCAAACGCTTGATGGAGCAAGAAATTCCAGAAGTTTATGATGGAACGGTTGAAATCATGAGCGTGGCTCGTGAAGCTGGTGACCGTACTAAGGTTGCAGTTCGTAGCCATAATCCAAACGTGGATGCTATCGGTACAATCGTTGGACGTGGTGGTGCTAATATCAAGAAGATTACTAGCAAATTCCACCCAGCTCGTTACGATGCCAAGAGCGACCGTATGGTGCCAATCGAAGAAAATATCGACGTTATCGAGTGGGTAGCAGATCCAGCTGAATTTATCTACAATGCTATCGCTCCTGCTGAGGTTGACCAAGTTATCTTTGACGAAAACGACAGCAAACGTGCCTTGGTTGTTGTACCAGACAACAAACTTTCTCTTGCCATTGGTCGTCGTGGGCAAAACGTTCGTTTGGCAGCTCACTTGACTGGTTACCGTATCGATATCAAGTCTGCTAGTGAATTTGAAGCCATGGAAGAAGCTGGTTCGGTAGATTTGGAAGCAGAAAACGATACTATCGAAGAATAAAAGCTGCTAGAGGAGGGAAAGATGAAAACGAGAAAAATCCCTTTGCGCAAGTCTGTTGTGTCTAACGAAGTGATTGATAAGCGTGATTTGCTCCGTATTGTCAAGAACAAGGAAGGACAAGTCTTTATCGATCCGACAGGCAAGGCCAATGGCCGCGGCGCTTATATCAAACTAGACAATGCAGAAGCCCTAGAGGCGAAAAAGAAGAAGGTCTTTAACCGTAGCTTTAGCATGGAAGTGGATGACAGCTTTTATGACGAATTGATTGCTTATGTGGATCACAAAGTGAAAAGAAGAGAGTTAGGACTTGAATAAGCAAAAGATAAGCAATCTCTTGGGACTTGCTCAGAGAGCAGGGCGGATTATATCGGGTGAAGAATTGGTGGTCAAGGCCATTCAAGACGGCAAGGCCAAGTTGGTCTTTCTAGCCCATGATGCTGGACCCAATCTGACCAAGAAGATTCAAGATAAAAGTCATTATTATCAAGTAGAAATTGTAACCGTGTTTTCAACACTGGAATTAAGCATAGCAGTCGGGAAATCGAGAAAGGTTTTGGCTGTAACAGATGCTGGATTTACAAAGAAAATGAGGTCTCTTATGGAATAGAAGAGGAGGACATGATTTGTCTAAGAAAAGATTGTACGAAATCGCAAAAGAACTTGGAAAAGAAAGTAAAGAAGTTGTAGCGCGTGCAAAAGAGTTGGGCTTGGATGTGAAAAGCCACTCATCAAGTGTGGAAGAAGCTGTCGCTGCAAAAATCGCTGCCAGCTTTAAGCCTGCAGCTACTCCGAAAGTAGAAGCAAAACCTGCAGCACCAAAAGCAAGTGCAGAAAAGAAAGCCGAGAAATCTGAGCCAGCGAAACCAGCTGTAGCTAAGGAAGAAGCAAAAGCGGCTGAACTAGTTGCTCCTAAAACAGAAAAAGCAGCAGCTAAACCGCAAAGTCGTAATTTCAAGGCTGAGCGTGAAGCCCGTGCTAAAGAGCAGGCAGAGCGACGCAAGCAAAATAAAGGCAATAGCCGTGACCAACAACAAAACGGGAACCGTCAGAAAAACGACGGCCGTAATGGTGGAAAACAAGGTCAAGGCAACCGCGACAATCGTCGCTTTAATGACCAAGCTAAGAAACAGCAAGGTCAGCAAAATCGTGGTAATGAACGCCGTCAACAAGAGGACAAACGTCCAAATCAAGCGGCTCCACGTGTTGACTTTAAAGCCCGTGCAGCAGCGCTAAAAGCAGAGCAAAATGCAGAATATGCTCGTTCAAGTGAGGAACGTTTCAAGCAGACTCAGGCTGCCAAAGAAGCCTTGGCCCAAGCTAACAAATGCAAGGAGCCAGAGGAAATCTTTGAAGAAGTGGCTAAGTTAGCTGAACAAGCGCAACAAGCACAACAAGTACAGCAAGTTCAAGCAGTGGTTGAAGTTGTCCCTGAGAAAACAGAACCTGCAGTGGATACACGTCGTAAAAAACAAGCTCGACCAGACAAAAATCGTGACGATTATGATCACGAAGAAGATGGTCCTAGAAAACAACAAAAGAATCGAAGTAGTCAAAATCAAGTGAGAAATCAAAAGAATAGTAACTGGAATAACAACAAAAAGAACAAAAAAGGCAATAACAAGAACAACCGTAATCAGACTCCAAAACCTGTTACAGAGCGTAAATTCCATGAATTGCCAACAGAATTTGAATATACAGATGGTATGACTGTTGCGGAAATCGCAAAACGTATCAAACGTGAACCAGCTGAAATCGTTAAGAAACTCTTTATGATGGGTGTTATGGCCACACAAAACCAATCCTTGGATGGGGAAACAATTGAACTCCTCATGGTGGATTATGGTATCGAAGCCAAACAAAAGGTTGAAGTGGATAATGCCGACATCGAGCGTTTCTTTGTTGAAGATGGTTATCTTAATGAAGATGAATTGGTTGAGCGTCCACCAGTTGTAACTATCATGGGACACGTTGACCACGGTAAAACAACACTCCTAGATACCCTTCGTAACTCTCGTGTTGCGACAGGTGAAGCAGGTGGTATCACTCAACATATCGGTGCCTACCAAATCGTGGAAAATGGCAAGAAGATTACCTTCCTTGATACACCAGGACACGCGGCCTTTACATCTATGCGTGCGCGTGGTGCTTCTGTTACCGATATTACTATCTTGGTCGTAGCGGCAGATGACGGGGTTATGCCTCAGACTATCGAAGCCATTAACCACTCAAAAGCAGCCAACGTTCCAATTATCGTAGCTATTAACAAGATTGATAAACCAGGTGCCAACCCAGAACGCGTTATCGGTGAATTGGCAGAGCATGGTGTTATGTCAACAGCTTGGGGCGGAGATTCTGAATTTGTTGAAATCTCAGCTAAATTCAACCAAAACATTGAAGAATTGTTGGAAACAGTCCTTCTTGTGGCTGAAATCCAAGAACTCAAGGCAGACCCAACAGTTCGTGCGATTGGTACAGTTATCGAAGCGCGCTTGGATAAAGGAAAAGGTGCGGTCGCAACCCTTCTTGTTCAACAAGGTACTTTGAATGTTCAAGACCCAATCGTTGTCGGAAATACCTTCGGTCGTGTCCGTGCTATGACCAACGACCTTGGTCGTCGTGTTAAAGTTGCTGGACCATCAACACCAGTTTCTATCACAGGTTTGAACGAAGCGCCAATGGCGGGTGACCACTTTGCCGTTTACGAAGATGAAAAATCTGCGCGTGCAGCCGGTGAAGAGCGTGCGAAACGTGCCCTCATGAAACAACGTCAAGCTACCCAACGTGTTAGCCTTGAAAACCTCTTTGATACGCTTAAAGCTGGTGAACTTAAATCAGTTAACGTGATCATCAAGGCCGATGTACAAGGTTCTGTTGAAGCTCTTTCTGCTTCACTTCAAAAAATTGATGTGGAAGGTGTCAAAGTTACCATCGTCCACTCAGCAGTCGGTGCCATCAACGAATCTGACGTGACCCTTGCGGAAGCTTCAAATGCTTTCATCGTTGGTTTCAACGTGCGCCCTACACCACAAGCTCGTCAACAAGCAGAAGCTGATGATGTAGAAATCCGTCTCCACAGCATTATCTATAAGGTCATCGAAGAGATGGAAGAAGCCATGAAGGGGATGCTTGATCCAGAATTTGAAGAAAAAGTTATCGGTGAAGCAGTTATCCGTGAAACCTTCAAGGTGTCTAAAGTGGGAACTATCGGTGGATTTATGGTTATCAACGGTAAGGTTACCCGTGACTCTAAAGTCCGTGTTATCCGTGACGGTGTCGTTATCTATGATGGCGAACTTGCAAGCTTGAAACACTACAAAGACGACGTGAAAGAAGTTACAAACGGTCGTGAAGGTGGATTGATGATTGACGGCTACAATGATATCAAGATGGATGATGTGATTGAGGCGTATGTCATGGAAGAAATCAAGAGATAAGATTTTTGCTCCTTTCTTAGGTGGTGAGGGACGCAAGCAAACCGATGGTTTCATTGCTTATTTTTGAGCCTAGGGTCTCAAAAATCCCCTGTGATGGGACTGATAAATCAGTTCCATCACTTTCACCACGGCGAAAGAAGCGGATGAGTTCAAATTGAACTTCGTTTCAATTTGAAATGAAAATCAATAAGTTTAAAAATAGCTAGGTCTGCTGGCCTAGCTTTTGGTTCAAAGTAGAGAAAGGAATATCATGGCAAATCATTTCCGTACGGATCGTGTGGGCATGGAAATCAAGCGTGAAGTCAATGAGATTTTGCAAAAGAAAGTCCGTGATCCGCGTGTCCAAGGCGTGACCATCACAGATGTTCAGATGCTGGGGGACTTGTCTGTTGCCAAGGTTTACTACACCATTTTGAGTAATCTTGCTTCAGATAATCAAAAAGCCCAAATCGGGCTTGAAAAAGCAACTGGTACCATCAAACGTGAACTTGGTCGCAATTTAAAATTGTACAAAATCCCAGATTTGACCTTCGTCAAAGACGAATCCATCGAGTATGGAAACAAGATTGATGAAATGCTACGCAATCTGGATAAGAACTAAGAAGGAGGGGCAACCCTCTTTTTTGGTGGGGAAAATAAGTGGAATTTGAAAGGGAAAAATATTCTTTTAAAAAAGGGATTCTGTATTTTTTAATGTTAGCTAATCAGAAAATACTTTTTTTTTTAGGAAATATGATATGATAAGGTGTAAAAAAGAAATAAGGAGTTTGTATATGGCTGAACAAGAGTTGGCTATGCAAGTATTGCAACAAGTGGTGAAACTACCTGTTGTTAAGGTTGATCGTTCGAAATTTTTAGTGGATAAGTTTTCCAAAGAATTGGATCCACAGGACATTTCTACCTTATTAGAACAAGGCCCAACATCTCTCTTATCTCAAGAAACCTTAGATCGAGTGGCTAATGCCTGCATTAGGGATAATGTTTTATTGGCGAGTGGAACTTCTGTTGTTGCTGGATTACCGGGTGGACTTGCCATGGCAATTACCATTCCAGCTGATGTAGCTCAATTTTATGCTTTTTCTTTAAAATTAGCTCAAGAACTAGGTTATATTTATGGATATGAGGATCTTTGGGCTTCACGCGAGGAGTTGAGTGAAGATGCTCAAAATACCCTCTTGCTTTATCTAGGTGTCATGTTGGGGGTGAATGGAACCGCTGCCTTGTTACGTGCAGGTGGTATAACAATTGCCAAACAGGTAATGAAAACAGTACCTAATAAAGCTTTAACAAAGACGCTTTGGTACCCTATTTTGAAAAAAGTCTTAAAAATATTTGGTGTGAATCTGACCAAGGGAGGGTTGGCCAAAGGAATGGGGAAATTCATACCTATCTTGGGTGGTATCATTTCAGGTGGTTTAACCTTTGCAACTATGAAACCAATGGGGGAAAGCTTGCAGAAAGAATTGTCCAAGCTAGTCAACTATAGTGAAGTTCAATATCAAGAAGATGTTGAAACGATCCGAAAAGAGGCTGAAATCATCGAAGGAGAGTGATATGGGACTCATAAAAATTCTAGCTAAAACTTACGGGAATTACTTTTTGACCGTGCAAGGTGTAAAAGTAATGAAAACTATAAAGAAAGATGACCACGCCGTTGTCGGTCTGGGAAAACTTTTTATTGCAGACAAGCTAATGGATACGGCTCGGTGGCTCATCAAGCCAGAGGAGAGAGAATGAAATTTTTCTGGGGACTTCTTGCTATTATTTTTATCAAACCGATTATTGGGATTGTGAAATTCTTTTGGATGATCATTTCTTTTGCAGTCCAATTGCTGTTTTACAAGCTATTATTTAAGCTATTGGATTGACTCTTTAAACTTATTTAGATGGTTATCCAAGTCACAGTGAACTAGCAGGAACTCCACTGCTAGTTTTTTAATCTCTCTCCATATGGTATAATATAAGCAGTAAAATCATTTTAGAACATACAATGGAGGTCGTCATGGACAATATCATCGATGTGTCAATTCCTGTTGCAGAAGTGGTGGATAAGCATCCAGAAGTCTTGGAAATCCTAGTGGAGTTGGGTTTTAAACCTCTTGCTAATCCCTTGATGCGTAATACTATCGGTCGCAAGGTATCGCTTAAGCAGGGGTCTAAGCTTGAAGGAACTCCTATGGACAAGATTGTCCGCACGCTGGAAGCA
This sequence comes from Streptococcus pseudopneumoniae, assembly GCF_001072315.1. Lineage (GTDB taxonomy): Bacteria > Bacillota > Bacilli > Lactobacillales > Streptococcaceae > Streptococcus > Streptococcus pseudopneumoniae_R. Next base: position 18,168 of record NZ_JVLI01000100.1, read on the forward strand.
AACGGCTACGAAGTGATTGGGTTAGACTAATGGCAGATGAACGGATTCATGTCCTGCGGGATATTTTGTTAGAATTGCACAATGGTGCCTCTCCTGAGTCAGTTCAGGAGCGTTTTGATGCGACCTTTACAGGTGTGTCAGCCATCGAGATTTCTCTCATGGAGCACGAGTTGATGAACTCAGACTCAGGTGTTACCTTTGAAGATGTCATGGAACTCTGTGATGTCCATGCCAATCTTTTTAAAAATGCTGTTAAGGGTGTCGAAGTAGAGGATACCGAGCATCCTGGGCACCCAGTTCGGGTCTTTAAGGAAGAAAATCTGGCTCTCCGTGCTGCCTTGATTCGCATTCGTAGATTGTTAGGTACCTATGAGTCTATGGAAGATGAAGAAATGCTTGCGGAGATGCGCAAGGGTTTGGTGCGTCAGATGGGACTTGTAGGTCAATTTGATATTCATTACCAGCGTAAGGAAGAGCTCTTCTTCCCCATCATGGAGCGCTATGGTCACGATTCACCTCCTAAGGTCATGTGGGGAGTGGATGATCAGATCAGGGAACTCTTTCAAACAGCTTTAGCGACAGCCAAGTTACTACCAGAAGTGTCAATTAGCAGCGTAAAAGAAGCTTTTGAAGCCTTTGCGACAGAGTTTGAAAGTATGATTTTCAAGGAAGAGTCCATCCTTCTCATGATTCTCCTTGAGTCTTTCACTCAGGATGACTGGCTTCAGATTGCGGAGGAGAGCGACGCCTATGGCTATGCTATTATCCGTCCGTCTGAGAAATGGGTGCCAGAACGCCAGAGTTTTGTTGAGGAAAAGAGTTCAGAGGAGCCTGTACAGCTAGATACGGCAGAGGGGCAAGTCCAGCAAGTTATCGATACGCCAGAAGGGCAGTTTACCATTACCTTTACCCCTAAGGAAAAGGAAACAGTCCTGGACCGCCATAGTCAACAGGCTTTTGGGAATGGCTATCTTTCAGTCGAGCAGGCCAATCTCATCCTCAATCATCTCCCCATGGAGATTACCTTTGTCAATAAAGACGATATTTTCCAGTATTACAATGACAATACGCCAGTTGATGAGATGATTTTCAAACGGACGCCGTCTCAAGTCGGGCGCAATGTCGAACTCTGCCATCCGCCTAAGTACTTGGACAAGGTCAAAACTATCATGAAGGGGCTTCGTGAGGGTACTAAGGATAAGTATGAAATGTGGTTCAAGTCTGAGTCGCGAGGTAAGTTTGTCCACATCACCTACGCAGCAGTGCACGATGAAGAGGGAGAATTCCAAGGGGTGCTGGAGTATGTTCAGGATATCCAGCCCTTCCGTGAGATTGATACGGACTATTTCCGTGGATTAGAATAAGGAGAAAAAATGAGTTACGAACAAGAATTTATGAAGGAATTTGAAGCTTGGGTCAATACCCAAATCATGATCAACGACATGGCGCATAAGGAAAGCCAAAAAGTCTACGAAGAAGACCAAGACGAGCGTGCCAAAGATGCTATGATCCGATACGAAAGTCGCTTGGATGCGTATCAGTTCTTGCTTGGTAAGTTTGAAAACTTCAAGGCAGGCAAGGGATTCCATGATTTGCCAGAAGGCTTGTTTGGTGAGAGAAATTATTAAACGAGATAGATTCTTGATTTTTTACTAAAATCTTGATAGAATATTTATATTAAATCCTTGTCAGAGCAGGGGTTTTTTATTGAAAGGATTTTATCATGTCAAAGAAACTCAATCGTAAAAAACAATTACGAAATAGCCTCCGTCGTGCAGGTGCCTTTTCAAGTACTGTGACGAAGGTTGTAGAAGAGACAAAAAAAGTCGTAAAACGTGCAGAACAGTCAGCAAGCCAAGCTGGTAAGGCTGTTTCTAAAAAAGTTGAACAAGCAGTAGAAGTTACTAAAGAACAAGCTCAAAAAGTAGCCAATTCTGTAGAAGATTTTGCAGCAAACTTGGGTGGACTTCCACTTGACCGTGCCAAAACTTTCTATGATGAAGGCATCAAGTCTGCTTCAGATTTCAAAAACTGGACTGAAAAAGAACTCCTTGCCTTGAAAGGAATCGGCCCAGCTACCATCAAGAAATTGAAAGAAAACGGCATTAAGTTCAAGTAATCTTTCTTGTCCCTTGCAATTCTAAGAAAAACTTGCTACAATAAAGCCATCAGAGGTGTTTTGAATTCCACATTTTACAGAAAGTGGCGGTGCTGAGAAGTCCACAAATGTGTCAAAACTGGTTGCTGATGACTGAAAAAATGAAATATTACTGTCTTTTTATTTTAAAGACAAGAGTTGCGGGCGCTGCCCGAAATTGGGTGGTACCGCGGATAAACACATTCGTCCCTGTCATGTAGATGGCAGGGCTTTTCTTTTGCGTTTTGGTCAAAGGAGGTTGTCATGAAGCAATCTTTTAACACAAGTAAACTCTATTATGGTTTTCCAATCTTCATTTTGGGATATCAGGACCAGAATTTTGGACACAATATAACGACCTGCAGCTCCTCTTATAGTCTGGGAGATTGGCTAGTCATTGGTGTTGGTTCTGAGGAAAATGCGGCTGAGCAGATTAAGCATTATCAACAGTTCACCGTGAATATCCCTGATGAAACTTCTATGCTTGCGATGGAGCAGGCCGGCTTTATCAGTCATCGGGAGAAACTGAAACACCTGGCACTAGAATACGATCTTTCTGAACGAACTCATGCTCCAATTTTGGAATCTTGTCCAGTCGTTTTGGATTGCCAGGTAGATAGGATTGTTGAGGAAGGGGGAATTTGTCATATTTTCGCTAAGATTGTTGAGAGACTTGTTGACCCAGAACTTTTGGATGAAAAGGGACATTTTAGAAATGAACTGTTTGCCCCAACCTATTTCATGGGAGATGGATATCAGCGCGTCTATCGTTATCTGGACAAGCGTGTAGATATTAAGGGGAGCTTTATCAAGAAAGCGAGGAAGAAGGATGACAAGAGCTGAACTGCCAGAACGATTAGAAACAGAACGTCTTGTTTTACGAGTCCGTACAGTGGCGGATGCCGAGGATATTCATGCCTACGCCAGTTTGCCAGAAGTCTCCTACCCTGCAGGCTTTCCGCCCGTCAAGACCTTGGAAGATGAGATTTATTATCTAGAGCATATCCTTCCTAAGCGCAATGAAAAGGATAATCTCCCAGCAGGCTATGGAATTGTTGTCAAAGGGACTGATAAAGTTATCGGCTCTGTTGATTTCAACCATCGTCATGAAGATGATGTACTGGAAATTGGCTATACCTTGCACCCCGATTATTGGGGTCGAGGCTATGTGCCCGAAGCAGCGAGTGCCTTGATTAACCTAGCTTTTAAAGAATTGAACCTACACAAGATTGAATTGTCTTGCTTTGGTTACAACCTTCAAAGTCAACGAGTCGCTGAGAAACTTGGTTTCACCCTTGAAGCTCGCATAAGAGACCGTAAAGATGCTCAAGGCAAGCGCTGTGATGATTTGAGATATGGCTTGCTGAGGAGTGAGTGGGAGGTAATTTGATGCATCTTTTCATCATTGGTGCTCCGGCCTCAGGAAAAATGACGATTGGTCAAGAACTATCTCGACTGACGGATTCTACCCTCTTTTATAACCATCAAGTCATCGATTTTGCACTAGAAATCTATCAGGATTATACAGAGGAGATGTGGGAATTTGTTCGTGGAATTACCTTTTCTTTCCTTGGAGCAAGTGCAAGAAATCAGCGATCAGTAATTTTAACAGACGTAATTGATTTTTCAAATCAGTACCAGCTGCTGTATTTGAAGCAAATTCAGGATTTGTTGGATGATTATCATCAAGAGATTCTTTTTGTTGAGTTGGAAACAAGTCTTGAAGAGCGCATACGTCGAAATCGAACGGAGAATCGATTAAAGCACAAACCCTTAAAACGACATATTGAGGTATCTGAAAGAGAAATTTTAGAGACTGCTGAAACACTTCAATTAAATTCTCAACATCAACCGAATGAGTTGCACCACTACTTTAAAATAAATAATACGAATTTGTCTGCAGAAGAAGCTGCTAAGCAGATTCAAGATAAAATGAATACAATAGAGAAAGGACAAACACATGTCTAAAGAACTTTCACCTAAATACAATCCAGCCGAGGTTGAGGCTGGTCGTTACCAAAAATGGCTTGACGCTGATGTTTTCAAGCCTTCAGGAGATCAAAAGGCTAAGCCTTATTCAATCGTGATTCCACCACCAAATGTAACTGGTAAGCTTCACCTTGGTCACGCTTGGGATACGACTTTGCAGGATATCATTATCCGTCAAAAACGTATGCAAGGTTTTGATACCCTTTGGCTTCCTGGGATGGACCATGCAGGGATTGCGACTCAGGCTAAGGTTGAGGAGCGCTTGCGTGGTGAGGGCATCAGCCGCTATGACCTGGGTCGTGAAAAATTCTTGGAAAAAGTCTGGGAATGGAAAGATGAATATGCCACTACCATCAAGGAACAATGGGGCAAGATGGGGCTCTCTGTCGACTACTCTCGTGAGCGTTTCACTCTTGATGAAGGTTTGTCAAAAGCCGTTCGCAAGGTCTTTGTGGACCTTTACAAGAAAGGTTGGATCTACCGTGGTGAGTTTATCATCAACTGGGATCCAGCAGCTCGTACAGCCCTTTCTGATATTGAGGTAATCCACAAGGATGTCGAAGGTGCCTTCTACCACATGAACTACATGCTGGAAGACGGTTCACGCGTCCTTGAAGTTGCCACAACTCGTCCTGAGACTATGTTTGGGGACGTTGCCGTTGCGGTCAATCCAGAAGATCCACGCTACAAGGACTTGATTGGAAAAAACGTCATCCTTCCAATTGCTAATAAACTAATCCCAATCGTTGCAGACGAACATGCCGATCCCGAGTTTGGTACTGGTGTTGTTAAAATCACGCCTGCTCACGATCCAAATGACTTCTTGGTTGGTCAACGTCACAACTTGCCACAAGTCAACGTCATGAACGACGACGGTACTATGAATGACTTAGCCTTCGAATTTGCAGGCATGGACCGTTTTGAAGCTCGTAAGGCAGTTGTTGCTAAGTTGGAAGAAATCGGTGCCCTTGTTAAAATCGAAAAACGTATCCACAGTGTTGGTCACTCAGAGCGTACGGGTGTTGTGGTGGAGCCACGCTTGTCTACGCAGTGGTTCGTCAAGATGGATCAATTGGCTAAAAATGCTATTGCCAACCAAGACACAGAAGACAAGGTCGAATTCTACCCACCTCGTTTCAACGATACCTTCCTTCAATGGATGGAAAATGTCCATGACTGGGTAATCTCTCGTCAGCTCTGGTGGGGTCACCAAATCCCTGCTTGGTACAATGCTGAGGGTGAAATATATGTCGGCGAAGAAGCTCCAGAAGGTGACGGTTGGACTCAGGACGAAGACGTCTTGGATACTTGGTTCAGTTCTGCCCTTTGGCCATTCTCAACTATGGGCTGGCCTGATGTCGACTCAGAAGACTTCAAACGTTATTATCCAACATCAACTTTGGTGACTGGTTATGATATTATTCCGTTCTGGGTGTCTCGGATGATTTTCCAAGGTTTGGAATTTACTGGCAAGTCGCCATTCAAAAATGCCTTGATTCATGGTCTCATTCGTGATGAGCAAGGACGCAAGATGTCGAAATCTCTCGGTAACGGGATTGATCCAATGGATGTTATTGATAAGTACGGAACAGATAGCCTTCGTTGGTTCCTTTCAAACGGTTCTGCACCAGGGCAAGACGTGCGCTTCTCTTACGAGAAAATGGATGCTTCATGGAACTTCATTAACAAGATTTGGAACATCTCTCGCTACATCCTCATGAACAATGAAGGCTTGACTCTTGAGCAAGCAACTGCCAATGTGGAAAAAGTTGTTAACAAGGAAGCTGGAAATGTCACAGACCGCTGGATTCTCCACAACCTCAATGAAACGATTGGCAAGGTTACTGAAAACTTTGACAAGTTCGAGTTTGGTGTTGCTGGACACATCCTCTACAACTTCATCTGGGACGAGTTTGCGGACTGGTACGTTGAATTGACCAAGGAAGTCCTTTATAGCGACAATGAAGAAGAGAAAGTCATCACACGTTCTGTTCTCCTTTATACCTTGGACAAGATCCTTCGTCTCCTTCACCCAATCATGCCATTCGTGACAGAGGAAATCTTTGGACAAATCTCAGAAGGCTCTATCGTTACAGCAGCATACCCAACTGTCAACCCAGCATTTGAAGACCTGGCGGCTCACACTGGTGTGGAAAGCCTTAAAGACTTGATCCGTGCCGTTCGGAATGCGCGTGCAGAAGTAAACGTAGCACCAAGCAAGCCAATCACAATCCTTGTTAAGACTAGTGATAGCGACTTGGAAGCCTTCTTTAACAGTAATGTCAACTACATCAAACGCTTCACAAATCCAGAACACTTGGAAATCGCTTCAACAATCCCTGCACCTGAACTCGCTATGTCAAGCGTCATCACTGGAGCAGAAATCTACTTGCCACTGGCAGACCTCCTCAATGTCGAAGAAGAACTGGCTCGTCTTGACAAGGAACTGGCTAAATGGCAAAAAGAACTGGACATGGTCGGCAAGAAGCTCTCTAACGAACGCTTCGTAGCCAATGCCAAACCAGAAGTTGTCCAAAAAGAACGCGACAAACAAGCCGACTACCAAGCGAAATACGACGCGACCGTAGCACGTATTGATGAGATGAAGAAACTCGTTAAATAAACATAGAAACACGGTGATGATCCGTGTTTTTTACTTTAATTTGTGATAAAATTGTAATAATAAATTTTAATGACTGAAAGAGAATTCATGAGATATATAGATTTATTTGCAGGTTCCGGTGGTTTATCTTTAGGGCTTTATAATGCTGGGTTGCATGGAATATTTGCAGTTGAAAAAAATAAAGATGCTTTTAGTACTTTAAAATACAATTTAATGGAAAGAAAAAATCATTTTTCATGGCCGAATTGGCTTGAAATGAAAAATTGGGATATAAACGAACTTCTAGAAATTCATAGCGAGGAACTTGCTGAATTAAAAGGTTCTGTTGATTTAGTTGTAGGTGGTCCACCATGTCAAGGATTTTCCATGGCTGGAAAGAGAAAAAATAATGATATCAGAAATCAATTAATGCATTCGTATATTGAGTTTATCAAATTAGTTCAACCTACTATGTTATTTTTTGAAAATGTTCAAGGATTTACTGTAGGGTTTAAGGATCATAAGGATAAACAAAAATATTCAGATATTCTTGTTTCCGAGTTGCATGAATTAGGATATAACTTAGACTACAAAATTGTTACTATGTCAGAATACGGTGTTCCTCAAAACAGGAAACGATTCATTCTATTTGCATCCAAAAATGAAAGCTATGAAGTTTTTTTTGACGAATTATTGAAAAATAAAGATTGTTTTTTAAGAGATAGAGGTCTAAAAATACCAATTACAATTTCTCAAGCTATTAATGATTTGAAAAAAAGTCATGGAGAAGTCAGTAGTAAAGACACTAAGGCATTTAAAAATGGGAAGTATGGTCGAGCAACTTCAGCATATCAAAAATTAATGAGAAACAACATTGAACGAGGCGCTTTCCCCGATAGTCATCGATTCGCGAAACATAAAAGTGAAACAATAGATTTATTTAAACGTTTAATGACTGCTTCCGAAAAAAGTATACGAATTACACCATCTATGAATCTGGTTGAAGGTTTAAAGAAGCGTGGAGTAACTCCTTTAAAGAAAAATTCGATCTGTAATACGCTTACTTCTATTCCGGATGATTATATACATTATGATGAACCTAGAATCATGACCGTTAGAGAACATGCTAGAATACAAAGTTTTCCAGACGATTATGAATTCAAAGGACCATATACTACAGGGGGTGAACGACGAAAAACGGATGTTCCTAGATATACTCAAGTCGCTAATGCTGTTCCACCTTTGTTTGCGGAACAAGTTGGACTTACTTTGCTGAAGATTATTAGGGAGTAATTTATGGCTGAATTTACTTTTAGAACAAATTCAAAGTTAAAAACACTAGTTGGACAAGAATTAATAACAAATAACAATATAGCTATATTTGAATTGATAAAAAATTCATATGATGCTGGCGCAACAGAAGTAGATATTCAATTTCATGATTTTTTATTTGTAGACAAAGGGTGGAAATCTTCTGAAAATTCAAAGATTAAAATCATCGACAATGGAATTGGTATGACTGTTGAAGAAGTGGATAAGTATTGGATGGAACTTGGAAATTCCTCTAAAGAGAAAAATAAACTACTTCGTTTGGATTCTAAAAAAATGGGTGAATTAATCACTCGATTTGCAAACGGTGAAAAAGGCATTGGTAGATTTGGTGTTGATAAAATTGGTGAAGAATTAATTTTAGAATCTATTGGACAATCTAAACTAAATGAGAAGGTGATAGTATATTTTGATTGGAATAAATATGATGATAGGAGTAAACTATTACAAGAAATAAAAAATGAGTATTATATTGAATTTCTTGAACAAAATATTTCCTCTGGTTTATCTCTAACAATAAAAAAATTACGAGATGAATGGGAGAATAACAATATTGAGAAACTAAAAAAAGATATTTCAAAATTTTTATCTCCCATTGATGATGAATCAGATTTTAAAATTAAAATATCATTTTACGTTGAAGGAGAGGTAAAAGAGTCTACTCACTTAAAAAATGATACTTTTGAGCATTTGAAATGTAAAATTGAAGCAGACCTGGGATCAGATGGTATGGCTGAAATATCAATCAAAATAGATGATGAAATAGAATATGTTGAGCGTGTACAAATCTTCGAAAAACAATCTCCTTTTGGTAGAACATTTGTTGAGATTTATTATTTAGATAAAGGTGAGAAAATTTCTTTCACGAGACGGATGGGAATTCGTCCCTCTGATTATGGCAATATAAAAATTTTTAGAGATAAGTTTCGTATTGTACCTTATGGAGAACCTCATAACGATTGGCTAGAAATTGATAGACATCATGCTCAGGGAATATTTAGAACTTTTGGCACGAGAGATTTAGTGGGCAATGTTTTTCTAGATGGTAAAGATTTATCACAATTAGATGCGTTAAAAGAAGCAACTGATAGGGTTGGCTTTATTGAAGATCGACCAGAATTTGAATCATTAAAAGATTTTCTGTGGAACTTAATTTCAATGTTTGAAAACTTTATCTTCAATAGAATAAAAAAACAAGCTCAGGATGGCTATGATACTGTTAAAAAAGAAACTTCAGAACTTAAAGTAGATATTGATACGAAGGTTAAAGAACTTAAAGATACTATTGATGGTTTAGTAATTGCACCTGAGGATAAGAAAATATTCTTAGATAATATTGCCTCCACAGAAGTCTTACTGAATGATAGAATTGATAAGATTGAGAAGGCTTCTGATAAAATAGAATCTAAGATCAAAATTTATTCTCAGTTAAGTAATCGTGAAGGTATTTTATTTGAGATGCTTCATTCTATAAAAAATAAACTAGTTGTTCTTCAGGGACAATTAATTTATTATCAAATGATTATTGAAGAGAAGAATTTAGATATTGATTTAAGTGTTTTATATACTTTATATGAAGATATTGCAAAATTAGTTGAAGGTTCCTTAGATAGAGTTAATTCTACAAAACTTCATAAAAAAAATGAAATTCTAAATGATATAATTGATAGAATTTCTGATCAGTATGAATCATATCTACATCAAAAGAATATCAGTCTTGAGATTGTTTGTCCAAAAGAAACTGACCATGTAAAAGTTTTTTGTGCTAGAGAGTCATTACTAACAGTATTTGATAACTTGTTAAACAATTCAGTCAAAGCGCTAGAAGGGATTGATAATGCAAAAATTAGAATAATGATTCAATTGAATGATAAAGAAATTGCAATCTATTTTTCAGATAATGGTTGTGGTATTCCAAAAGACAAATATGCCACTGTTTTTTCCTTGTGGAGTTCAGAAACGAGTGGTACAGGCATTGGGTTAGCATCAGTTAAAGAGAATCTAACAGATATTAATGGAACAATCCATTTAGTTGATATTGAGGAAGATGATTTTTCTACATCTTTCTTAATAAAATTGCCTAGGAGATAAATATGGAAAATGTTTTTAAAATTTTAGTAATTGATGATGAGCGACAGATAGAAAGTAACTTTCCACTATACGAAATGCTCATTAAAAGAAAAGGAATAAATTCAAAATTTTCCTTGGTTTCTAATGAAAATGAGTATGAAACTATCAAACACGAAACTTTTGATGTTTTAATGGTTGATTATAATTTAAGAAATGGTTTTTTTCAGTCTGCAGATAAGACTGTCGGGACCGATTTTATTCGTGATTTTAGAGAAGTCAATATGGTAGATAAAATTGTTTTTTATTCGACAGATTTCAAATACCAAAATAGAGTCACAAATATTGAAGCAAAATTAAATATTACTGACGAAGAGTTCTTCAGATTGATTAATGACTATAAAATTGATGGGATAGTTCCTAAAAATAATCCTCATTTAATTGCAGATATTATCGAAAAATGTGTGAAGGATATTGATCCAATTATTCGATTTTTAAAGGAAACTAAATTAAAATACGAGAAGAGTGGTGACTATTTGTATTTTGAGTCTGATGGAACAGAGTACACAATTTCAGAAATTTTAAAAGAATATCAACTAAATTCAGAAGTTGGAAAAAAATTTGGAGTAGAATTGCTAGAAACAATGTCTACCGTATTGTTAAACTATAAATATTAAGGATGATAGTATGCCTATTGTGTTATTTAAAAATAGATTAGATGATAACATGAAACGATTTGGTAGTTTTTTAAAAAAAATACAAGATAATTCTACTAAAAGAAATATTAGCTTGATATCCAGTGACAGAAAAAGAGATTATATATCGAATATTGACAGCAATAACACCAATATCTTTGTATGTCATGGTTCTAAAGATTCTCTCTACCATCGGTTTCATTGTTCTCCAAAACAAACTTTGCTTGATGCTAACACTGTATTATCGTTAGGAAAAGTAATTGCTATATCTTGTGGAACTGCGAGATACTTAGGTAAGGAACTTGTTCAGAATGGAAATTGTACAGTATATTTGGGTTTTAATACTAAGATACACTTTAATAAAAAAAGCTCTAAAGATTATATCTCTCCTTACTATTCACAGTATATAAAAGATCTATATAAGGAGGTTTTTGAAAATGTGCTTACTAAAGCAATTGACCATAGTTGGACATTTGAAAAAACCAGAAGAGTACTTGAATGGGAGTTGAGAAAAAAATCAATACTCAAAGCAGAAATCAAAAAAAGAAACTATCCACATTTTTATAAAGCAAAAGAAATAAATCAAACTGTTGTAGCAGTTACAAATGTTGCTAAAAATATAGTAATACATGGAAACGGTGCAGAGAAAGTCGAATAATTTAGAAAGCAGGTTACTACATGACAAATTCTGTAAGTTCGAACCGCTCTGAGAAGTACAACATTGCAGCTTTCTTCTCAGGTGTTGGGGGAATTGAGTTGGGATTTGAACAAACCAACGAGTTCAGAGTGGTGTATGCCAATGAGTTTGATAAGTATGCGCGTCAGACTTATCAGTTAAACCATCCAGATACCTATTTGGATGGTCGCGATATTCACGATGTTCAGCCCGAGGATATTCCAGCTGAGCGTGTGGATGTGATTATGGGAGGATTCCCTTGTCAGGCCTTTAGTATTGCGGGTTATCGCAAGGGCTTTGATGATGATCGTGGAGATCTTTTCTTTGAATTACTTCGGATGATTGAGGGCTGTAAACCTCGCGCTATTTTCATTGAAAACGTCAAAAACATGGTCGGTCATGACCATGGCAATACCTTCAAGGTAATTCGTGAAGCCTTGACCGAGAACAACTACTTTATCAAGTGGAAGGTTCTCAACGGGAAAGACTTTGGAAATATCCCACAAAACCGTGAGCGGATTTACATTGTTGGTTTTGACACCAAGGAAGCTTATGACTTGTTTGAATTCCCAGAGGAAATCAAGTTGACTACGAGTCTTCAGGATGTGATTAACTTCGGTGATCAGCTAGACGAGGTCTACTACTACCGTGAAGGTAAGCAAAATTTCTACGACCAGTTAAAATTTGAAGTTACCAGTCAAGACACAGTTTACCAGTGGCGCCGTCAATATGTTCGTGAAAATAAAAACGGCGTTGTCCCTACTCTGACAGCAAACATGGGAACAGGTGGGCACAACGTTCCATTGATACTGACGGACAGTGGTGAGATTCGTAAGCTGACACCGAAAGAAACTTTTAATGTTCAAGGTTATCCTAAATCTTTTAAAATCCCAGAAGGTGTTTCTAACGGTCAGCTCTACAAACAAGCTGGAAATAGTGTAGTCGTTCCCGTGATTAAACGCATCGCGGAAAATGTTGCCAAGGCCTTGAATGACAGCCAAGGGCAATCTCAACTTAACCGCTCAGGAAAATTCGCTATTATCTACACCAAGATGAATGGACAATTTGAAGGGCAGTCCTATGTCAAGGACTTTGTAGATAGCTATGATCAAGCTCTTGAAAAAATCAAGTCTTATGACGATGGTCTAGCCCTTCTGTCTGGTGAAGATTATTTAAAATTGGTTAAAAAACGAGGAAATCTTGAATTTTACAGTATTAATTAACGAATATATAAGAGGATTAGTGAAAAACTAATCTTCTTTTGATATACTGAAAATAGAAAAGAGGGTGCTTATGTGGGAATATCTAAAGTCTGAACAAAAAGAAAAATACAAAACCTTAATTACCAACTTCGCTAGCTTGAGCCAAGCTTTCTCTCAAAAGGCTGAGTCCGAAGATGAGGGACAAACAGAGAATTATGTTGCTCCGATTGTTAATTCTAAATTTCAAGAAACAGTCTTCCAGAAGGCTTTTAATGCGGTTGGGGAAGATATTGCCAATACCTCCTATGATGCCTCTGTCGTTGTGGATGAAAATCATAAATACCTAGTAGGTATCAAGTCTTTTGGGATTAATTCTGGAGACCAAAAAATCGCTCAGTTTAAGAAAGATTCTCAAGATTGGACGGAATTGTTGGGTGATATCAAATTCCATGCAGATATTTCAGCAGATAAAGAAACAGCAGATAAGAAAAACTATCAACGCTATGAAGAGTTGGCACGAAAGATTGCGTCCTTAAGAAATCAGAGAATCGAATCTTCTAAAGCACAAATCAAGGGTTTTAACTCAGATTCGGTCAATGTTGAAGCTGTCTATCACGTTCTGATGCCGACACCAAAAGGAGAAAATCCTAAGATTTTTGTCGGCGAAACATCTTATTTGCCAGTTGATATTGATAATCTGGTCATTGAAGGATCAACTACCAAAAACAATCCAACCAATTTTCGATTTACGGATGGGCAACACCACTACAAGTACACGGCAGCTGACAGTCAGCTCCACATGACTTTTAATAATAAAGACATTGTGGTAGATACTTGGGATGTCCATTATATTGAAGATCCTTTTTCTCTCTTTGAAAATCTTCATTTACTGACCGCTGAAAAGGATAAAACCGATATCTTAGAAACAGTGTCTTGGGTTATTACAGACAAACATGGAAATGTGGAAGAAAACTCTGGTTTCAATGCTTTTAACGGAGGATCAAAACTAGCTAAGAAAGATCGTCTGCCACGGATTCTAAAGATTCAGGAAAAATTCAAAGACAGTCTGGCTCCAGAAGAACTAGCTTTTGTGACTTTTTCCTTAGAAGAAATTCTCTTGAAAAAATGGACGAGCAAGGAAGAAAAAGCTCAGATGAAGGCGATTCGTGAGGACTTGATTCACTTTGCCCATAATACTGGCAATGAAAAACTCATTAAAGAAATTGAACAGCTGGTTTATCGTCCAGTTAGTGAAGTTTACATTCCTCTGCCAGACTCTAAGAACTTCCATGACGAAAGACCGGATTTCTTTGGCTCTGGATTTGGGACTTTTGAACCTGGAACTAAAAAATTAGCTCTATCTAAAGAAGAAAGAACTTTTAAACTACGCTTTTTATCTTCTGGTGATGTTATTAACGCCTATATAAATCAAGAAGCTGGAAAGGCAATTCAGTCAACTGATAAGCAAGAAATTCTTGGCAACTGGATTTTACGAGGAGTCTTCCAGTTGAAAGAACGAGAAGTCTTGACAGGTCAACGTTTAAATGAACTGGAAATCAACGGTATTCGTTTGACTAAGTTTAATAATGGGGAAATCGGCATCGAATTCATCTGGATTGATATTGAAAATCCCCCTAGCGATGCTATTGGCTGGGTAGCAAATAAATAAAAGTTTTCAAAGGTATTGTAACAAGTAAGGGATTTTATTTTCATGTACAATTTCAGCCAGTCTTGTTATAATCAGCCTATAGGAATCAAGGAGGTGACTCTTATGGCTGTTTTTGTGTCTTTGGATGGAATTGTGGTAGAAGTCCTTGATGTCTTTTCTTCTTTTAATGGGGATAGTGAGTTTTTCTTGTGTATAGCATTTTGAATCTGGAATAGGACGCCATGACTGCTAAAAGATTTCTATAAATTAATTTGATTTTCCTAATCAATTTGTTCATATCTTATTTCATTCCACTATAAACGTCTTAAAGACAAGAGTCAGTTTGTGATGGAACGCTCTCGGTTCGAGGAGATGTTCCAACTTCAAAGTAGTCACTTGACGACGCAAGAAAAATTACAATTGTTTACCTCCGTGTTTGCTGGACGTTATGATGTTTATGCTAAGAATTTTATCAATGAACAAGGGAAAATTCAGTATTTTCCTTCCTATGATTATGGTTGGAAGCAGTTGCCACCTGAAAAACGGAGTTTCCAGACATTGACGAACTCCGTTTTGAAATCTCATTTTCGTGGGGAGGCAGCTATCGGTATCTTTCCTATGCACTTAGATGATAGCTGTTATTTTTTGGTACTGGATTTGGATGAAGGAGATTGGAAAGAAGCTGGTTTAACCATTCGAAGAATAGCCAGGGAACGCCAGATGGAAGCCCATTTAGAGATTTCTCGTTCGGGTTACGGACTCCATATTTGGTTCTTCTTTGAGGAAGCGATTCTGAGTCGAAAGGCTCGCCTGTTTGGAAAGAAACTATTAGAATTGGCTATGCAGGAAAGTATGCAACTGTCCTTTGATTCTTTTGATCGCATGTTTCCAAATCAGGATGTTCTTCCTAAAGGTGGATTTGATAATTTAATTTCCCTTCCTTTTCAAGGAGAAGCTTATCATCAAGGGCGAACGGTCTTTGTGGATGAACATTTTCAGCCTTATGAAGATCAATGGAGGTATCTACAAGAAATTCAGAGGATTTCAACTGCTAAAGTGGCACTGTTAATCCAAGAGGAGTTAGGCAAGCAAGAATTGGATAAGGAGTTGAAGGTCGTTTTATCCAATATGATCCAACTTGAAAAATCGTCTGTGACATCCAAGGCACTTTTTTTCTTGAAAAATATGGCTTCCTTTTCTAATCCCGAATTTTATAGTAGATTGAAACTAGAATAGTACACCTCTGCTTCTAAAACATTGTTAGAAATCGATTTGACTTTCCTGATCGATTTGTCCTGTTATTATTTCATTTTACTATATTTAAAGCAGGCTATGCGACAGCCAATCTATCAAATTCCTGAGCGAATGTATTTATTTGGAGAATCCGATTATTATTTATGGCTGCCAAGAGGCTTGTTAGATCCATTGCAAGATAAATTTAAGCAGGTAGTTGTGGAGGATAGGAGAAAAGTACAAAGGTCTATTAGAGTAGCATTTAAGGGAGAGCTTACTTTGGAGCAAGAATTAGCCCTGTCAGATATGAATTCTAAAGAAAATGGTTTACTTCATGCGGGACAGGTTTTGGGAAGACCGTTTTAGGTGCTGCTCTTATCTCTGAACGGAAAACAAAAACAATTATTCTAGTCCATAATAAGCAACTCTTAGACCAATGGCTAGATCGCTTAAACTGCTTTTTGACTTTCGAAGAGGAGGAGGCTATCCGTTATACGGCATCAGGTCGTGAAAAGGTAATCGGCTATGTTGGACAGTACGGTGGGACTAAGAAATGGCTGAGTAAACTGGTTGATGTCGTTATGATTCAATCTCTATTTAAGTTGGAAAATAGTCAAAGTCTTTTGGATGAGTATGAGATGATGATTGTGGATGAGTGTCATCATGTCTCTGCCTTGATGTTTGAAAAAGTTGTTGCTCAGTTTAGAGGGAAGTATCTTTACGGTTTGACGGCTACGCCTGAGCGTAAGAATGGTCATGAGCCTATTGTTTTTCAGAGAATTGGTGAGATACTCCATACTGCTGATAAGAGGGAAACGGATTTTAAACGGCAATTGCAATTAAGATTCACTTCTTTTGCTCATTTGGAAATTGAAAAGACCAAAGCAAGTAATTTTATACAGCTCAGTGATTGGATTGCTACAGACTCAGCGAGGAATCAGTTGATTCTCAAGGATATTCTAGCCCAAGTGGCAGAAGGTCGGAATATCTTGGTTCTAGTTAATCGAATTCAACAGATAGATGTTTTTGAAAAGTTATTGAAAGAGAAAGAGGTTGATGGCTGTTACATTATTAGCGGAAAAACCAAAGTCCGAGAGAGAACAAGTTTACTGGAGATATTAGAACAGCTAGATAAAGGGTTTGTATTGTTGTCAACTGGAAAATACATTGGCGAAGGTTTTGACTTACCTCAGTTGGACACGCTGATCTTGGCAGCGCCCTTTTCTTGGAAAAATAATTTAATTCAGTACGCCGGTCGGATTCATAGAAACTACAAAGATAAGTCTTTGGTACGTATTTTCGATTATGTGGATATTCATGTTCCTTATTTAGAAAAGATGTTTCAGAAACGACAAGTAGCTTATCGAAAGATGGATTATCGTGCCATTGAGGGTGAGGAGAAACAATTCGTTTATGTTGATAGTAGATATGAGAATGTGTTGAGGAAGGACTTAGCAGGGGAAAGACAGGAATGTCTGCTTGTTTTACCTTATGTGCACCAGACAAAACTGATGAATTTTCTAAAAGAATTTAGGATTAGTCAAATTGAGATATGTATACCAGAGACGGTTGCAAATAAAGCATGGCTAGACCAGTTGAAGAGCAAGAAAATTAAAGTGTCTTTTACTCAATCAAAAATAGTAACGCCTATTCTTTTGGTGAATAAGACTATTGTTTGGTATGGTGCAATGCCATTATTAGGGAAGGTAGATGAAATGACCATATTACGTTTGGAATCAGCTTGTATAGTTTCTGAAATAGTGGCAGGTTTACGATAGAGAAAATTTTTAAAAATTTCTATGTATGCTTTCCAGTTGAAAAAACGAGAAGTCTTGATAGGTCAGCGACTCAATGAACTGGAAATCAACGGTATTCGCTTGACTAAGTTTAAAAATGGGGAAATTGGTATTGAATTCATCTGGATTGATACCGAAAATCCACCTAGCGATGCCATTGGTTGGGTAGCAAAGAAATAAAAAGTCCTGTCACTTTCTCCCCCTTAACCTTTGACTATTCTGCAAAATTATCGTAAAATAAAGAGTAAATGATAAAATGAGGTCAGAGTCTGTTTACTCTGGCGATAGTAGTATAAATGAGGAGAAACGCTTTGGAATTAGAAGTATTTGCTGGGCAAGAAAAAAGTGAACTATCTATGATTGAGGTAGCGCGTGCTATCTTGGAACTTCGTGGTCGCGATCATGAGATGCATTTTAGCGATCTTGTAAACGAAATTCAAAACTATCTTGGAACATCAAACAGCGATATCCGTGAAGCCTTGCCTTTGTTCTACACAGAGTTGAACTTTGACGGTAGCTTCATCTCACTTGGAGACAACAAATGGGGTCTTCGTTCATGGTATGGTGTGGACGAAATCGACGAAGAGATCATTGCTCTTGAAGAAAATGACGACGATGAAGTAGCACCAAAAGCTAAGAAAAAACGTGTCAATGCCTTCATGGATGGCGATTCAGATGCTATTGACTACAATGCGGATGACCCAGAAGATGAAGATGCATACGAAGCAGATCCAGCTCTTTCATACGATGATGAAAATCCAGATGATGAGAAAAACGAAGTGGAAGCTTACGATGCAGAAATCAACGGAATCGCCCCAGATGACTTGGGTGAAGACGTGGATCTCAACGAAGAAGACGACGAGTTTTCAGATGATGATGCTGAAAACATCGAGGAATAAAAATTAGCTATTGACAATTATTCTATTTTTAGGTATCATATTGTTCGGGCACCTCTTTTAGAGGTCGGGGCTCCCTAGTTCTTAGGGAGCTATTTTTGTTTTTTCAAGAAGTTATCTTCTTGTATTTTATACTCAATGAAAATCAAAGAGCAAACTAGGAAACTAGCCGCCGGTTGCTCAAAGCACTGCTTTGAGGTTGTAGATAGAACTGACGAAGTCAGTAACATATATACGGCAAACCGAAGCTGACGCAGTTTGAAGAGATTTTCGAAGAGTATTAGTTGTGAATCTGGTGCAGTCGTCCCAGATTATTCTTATTAGTAGGGTCTTGTTTTCTATGTCCCCTCTTAGTTAGCAAGGCCTTGAGCATTTTAGAAAGAGGAATCTATGTCTACGAAATATATTTTTGTAACTGGTGGTGTGGTATCGTCTATTGGGAAAGGGATTGTGGCAGCAAGTCTAGGCCGTCTCTTGAAAAATCGTGGTCTCAAAGTAACCATTCAAAAGTTTGACCCTTATATCAATATCGATCCGGGGACCATGAGTCCTTACCAGCACGGGGAAGTTTTTGTGACAGATGATGGAGCTGAGACAGATTTGGACTTGGGTCACTATGAACGTTTCATCGATATCAATCTCAACAAATATTCTAACGTGACAACTGGTAAAATTTACAGTGAAGTGCTTCGTAAAGAACGTCGTGGAGAATACCTTGGGGCAACTGTTCAGGTCATTCCTCATATCACAGATGCTTTGAAAGAAAAAATCAAGCGTGCCGCTCTAACGACCGACTCTGATGTCATTATCACAGAGGTTGGTGGAACAGTAGGAGATATCGAGTCCTTGCCATTCCTAGAGGCCCTTCGTCAGATGAAGGCAGATGTGGGTGCGGACAATGTCATGTATATCCATACAACCTTGCTTCCATACCTCAAGGCTGCCGGTGAAATGAAAACCAAACCAACTCAACACTCTGTAAAAGAATTGCGTGGATTGGGAATCCAACCAAATATGTTGGTGATTCGTACAGACCAACCAGCTGGTCAAGGAATTAAAAACAAACTAGCCCAGTTCTGTGACGTGGCACCAGAAGCCGTTATCGAATCGTTGGATGTTGAACATCTTTACCAAATTCCACTGAACTTGCAAGCACAAGGTATGGACCAAATTGTCTGTGACCATTTGAAATTAGATGCACCAGCAGCGGATATGACAGAATGGTCAGCCATGGTGGACAAGGTCATGAACCTCAAGAAACAGGTCAAAATTTCCCTTGTTGGTAAGTATGTGGAGTTGCAAGATGCCTATATTTCTGTGGTTGAAGCCTTGAAACACTCTGGTTATGCCAACGACGCAGAAGTGAAAATCAATTGGGTCAATGCCAATGATGTGACAGCAGAGAATGTAGCAGAGCTCTTGTCTGATGCGGACGGAATCATCGTACCGGGTGGTTTTGGTCAACGTGGTACTGAAGGGAAAATCCAAGCCATCCGCTATGCGCGTGAAAATGATGTTCCAATGTTGGGAGTCTGCTTGGGCATGCAGTTGACTTGTATCGAGTTTGCTCGTCACGTTTTAGGTCTTGAAGGTGCCAATTCTGCAGAGCTTGCACCAGAAACAAAATACCCTATCATTGATATCATGCGTGATCAGATTGATGTTGAGGATATGGGGGGAACCCTTCGCTTGGGACTTTATCCGTCTAAGTTGAAACGTGGCTCTAAGGCAGCAGCTGCTTATCACAATCAAGAAGTGGTGCAACGCCGTCACCGTCACCGTTATGAGTTTAACAATGCCTTCCGTGAGCAGTTTGAGGCAGCAGGTTTTGTCTTCTCGGGAGTTTCTCCAGACAATCGTTTGGTCGAAATTGTGGAAATTCCAGAAAATAAATTCTTTGTAGCCTGTCAATATCACCCTGAACTTTCAAGCCGTCCAAATCGCCCAGAAGAACTCTACACTGCCTTTGTCACTGCAGCAGTTGAGAACAGCAATTAGCTAGATTATAACCTTTGAGAAGAATCTCAGAGGTTTTTTGCTTGCATATTTAGGATATGAGTTGCAAAATAAAAACATAGTGATATAATTAACATAAAAAATCCTAAGGAGGAACTACAATGAAAAAAATCACATTATTTGGTTTGTCTCTAGCTGGTCTAGCTTTACTGGCTTTTCCACATTCAGGGCAGGCATTTGAGCTTAAAGAAGAATGGGTTGTTAAGTGTGGAGTACAGTATCAAGATGGCAAGGTTCTTCGGTTTAACAATGGTCATGAAGTGGACATCAAGGTCTTGGATTTGCCAAAAACCGAGAAAATCGAGTGGACAATTAGTCTCAATGGTCAAGATCAGACAGTCAATTTTCTAGGTCAAGAAAAGGAACATTCTATGATGGGTATAGAAGGACGTTACCTGAATTTCTATGTTCCATATGGCTATAGAGGAGATATCAAGGTCGAGGCTAAGAGCGGAAATGAAGTGAAGACCTGGTCAACGAAAGTTGTGGATGATATTCATAATGATAGTGGAAAGAGAGGCTACTATCGTATTGAAGAATCAAATGATCAATACACTTACCTAGATGCTAAATGGGATTATCAAACCAAGACTTACACTGCTACCTTACCAGAGACTGTCAATGGTCAAAAAGTCTTTGCTTGGGCAGACTATGACAATGGCGAGTTGAAACTTGAAAAACTAAAATCTATCAGTCATAAATATGATGGAGGATCTTTCAAAGAACTTTATCCGATTGTAAAAGCAGAAAGTTGGCTAAAATCAAACCAAAACTGGTACTATCAAAAACAAGGTCAATTAGTACAGAAGGATTGGATTAAAGACAAGGGAACTTGGTACTTTATGAATGATAAAGGAGTCATGTTCAATCAAACTTGGCTTTATCAAGGTAGCAACTGGTATGCCTTTAAATCATCAGGAGCCATGATTGCGAGTGATTGGTTTTACGACCAAGGCAAGTGGTACTATTTATCAGCTTCAGGAGCCATGAAAGCAAGCGCTTGGGTTTATGACAAGGGAGACTGGTATTATGTAAGTTCTTCTGGTGCCATGCAAGCGAATGATTGGATCAAAGACAATGGTAAGTGGTATTATCTGGCTTCATCAGGTAAGATGCTTCGCAATACCTACACCCCTGATGGTTACTACGTTGGCAACTCAGGTGCCTGGCAATAAGAATAATACTCTTCGAAAATCTCTTCAAGCCACGTCAGCTTCATCCACAACCTCAAAACAGTGTTTTGAGCTGACTTCGTCAGTTTTATCTACAACCTCAAAGCAGTGCTTTGAGTAACCTGCGGCTAGCTTCTTAGTTTGCTCTTAGTATAAGAAGTCCTTTTCCTTAAAGGAAGAGGCTTTTTACTTGCTTTTCTGCGGTTTCCTCATTTGTCCTAAAGCCTTTTTTGTGTTAAAATGAATGGTATGAAAGCTAAAAAAATGTGGATGGCAGGCTTGGCTTTGCTTGGTATTGGAAGCCTTGCCCTTGCTACGAAAAAAGTTGCAGATGACCGTAAGTTCATGAAGACTCAGGAAGAGTTGACAGCGATTGTGCGAGACCATTTTTCAGATATGGGGGAAATTGCGACCCTCTATGTTCAAGTCTATGAAAGCAGTCTAGAGAGCTTGGTTGGTGGCGTCATTTTTGAGGATGGCCGTCATTATACCTTTGTCTATGAAAATGAAGACCTAGTCTATGAGGAGGAAGTCTTATGATACAACCAGCAAGTTTAGAAGAATTAGCATCTTTAGTGGAAAAAGATGGGAAGAAAGTCTTTCTTTTTGTAGCAGACTGGTGTGGCGATTGTCGTTATATCTATCCTGCCTTATCAGAAATTGAGGAGACCAATCCAGAGTTCACCTTTATTCGAGTGGATCGAGATCAGTACATGGATCTAGCTAAACTCTGGGATGTTTACGGGATTCCTAGCCTTGTTGTTCTAGAAAAAGACAAGGAAATTGGTCGTTTTGTTAATCGCGACCGTAAAAGCAAGCAACAAATTAACGACTTTTTAGCAGGACTGAAATAGGAGAAAATAGAAACAATGATTTTTACATATAACAAAGAACATGTCGGCGATGTCCTTATGGTCATCGTAAAAAATAGCGGAGATGCCAAACTAAATGTGGATCGCAAAGGAAAGGTAGCTCGTGTTTTCCTCAAAGATAATGGGGAAACAGTGGCGTGGAATATTTTCGAAGTTTCAAGTTTGTTTGAAATTGCAGAGCGCGGTCAAGTCTTTTTATCAGATGAGCAAGTCGCTCGTTTGAACCAAGAATTACAAACGGAAGGTTTTGCAGAGGAAATTGTCAATGACAAGGAGCCTAAGTTTGTTGTTGGTGAAATTGTCGAGATGGTAGCTCATCCAGATAGTGACCACCTTAACATCTGCCAAGTTGCAGTCGCAAGTGACAAGACAGTGCAAATTGTTGCTGGAGCACCTAATGCGCGTGTGGGGTTGAAAACCATTGTAGCTCTTCCAGGAGCAATGATGCCAAAAGGCAATCTCATTTTCCCAGGCGAACTTCGTGGTGAAAAGAGTTTTGGTATGATGTGTAGCCCTCGTGAATTGCATCTGCCAAATGCTCCGCAAAAACGTGGTGTTATCGAATTATCAGAAGACCAAGTTGTCGGAACTCCATTTGACCCAGCGAAGCACTGGACTGCTTAGGAACTTGTCAGTATCTGAATACACCAGATAGAAGGAAATAAGATGGCAAAAAATGTTGTGATTACAGGAGCGACCTCAGGAATCGGTGAAGCGATTGCGCGTGCTTATCTGGAGCAGGGTGAGAATGTCGTTCTAACTGGACGACGGATAGATAGACTAGAAAGCCTCAAGTCGGAGTTTGCAGAAACTTTTCCAAATCAAACAGTTTGGACTTTTCCGCTAGATGTCACGGATATGACCATGGTGAAGACTGTCTGCTCCGATATTCTAGAAAGAGTAGGGCAGATTGATATTATGGTCAATAACGCAGGCTTGGCTCTAGGTTTGGCACCTTATCAGGACTATGAGGAGTTGGATATGTTGACCATGCTGGATACCAATGTCAAAGGTTTGATGGCAGTCACTCGCTGTTTCTTGCCAGAAATGGTAAAAGCCAATCAAGGACATATCATCAATATGGGCTCAACCGCAGGAATCTACGCCTATGCTGGTGCCGCTGTTTACTCAGCTACCAAGGCAGCAGTTAAGACTTTTTCAGATGGACTGCGAATTGATACCATTGCAACGGATATCAAGGTGACAACCATTCAGCCTGGAATTGTCGAAACAGATTTTTCGATGGTACGTTTTCACGGTGATAAAGAACGAGCAGCGTCCGTTTACCAAGGAATTGAGGCCTTGCAAGCTCAGGATATTGCAGACACAGTAGTCTATGTGACTAGTCAACCTCGTCGTGTTCAGATTACAGATATGACCATTATGGCCAATCAACAGGCGACAGGTTTCATGGTTCATAAAAACTAAAAAATTTCCTCGAAAAGTTACAAATTTCTGTAACTTTTTTGATTTCCTGCGAATAGATAAGTAGGAGGAAGAAAATATGTATAATAAAGTTATTTTAATCGGACGCTTGACGTCTACACCAGAATTGCACAAAACTAACAATGACAAGTCAGTTGCGCGAGCAACCATCGCTGTGAACCGTCGTTACAAAGACCAAAATGGGGAACGCGAAGCTGATTTTGTTAATATGGTCCTTTGGGGCAGACTAGCAGAAACCTTGGCCAGCTACGCAACTAAGGGGAGTCTCATTTCAGTCGATGGAGAACTTCGTACCCGTCGTTTTGAGAAAAATGGTCAAATGAATTATGTTACCGAAGTACTCGTGACAGGATTCCAACTCTTGGAAAGTCGTGCTCAACGTGCCATGCGTGAAAATAACGCAGGTCAAGACCTAGCAGATTTGGTTTTGGAAGAGGAGGAATTGCCATTTTAAGTATTGAAAAGTCTGAGTTGCTCTCAGGCTTTTTATCTTGAGAAAGTCAGACTTTTTTCTTGACTATTTCTGACCAAGTGATACAATAGAACTATAAATTAGCACTCAAGTATAAAGAGTGCTAATACTATCTATCTCATTATGGAGGAAATCAGATGTTAAAACCATTAGGAGACCGTGTGGTCTTAAAAATCGAAGAAAAAGAACAAACCGTTGGAGGCTTTGTCCTTGCAGGTTCAGCCCAAGAAAAAACCAAAACAGCCCAAGTTGTGGCTACTGGACAAGGTGTTCGTACCTTGAACGGTGACTTGGTTGCTCCAAGTGTTAAAGCTGGAGATCGTGTCTTAGTTGAAGCCCACGCAGGTCTTGATGTCAAAGATGGTGATGAAAAGTACATCATCGTAGGCGAAGCTAACATCTTGGCAATCATTGAAGAATAGAAGGAGAAAATAAGTATGTCAAAAGAAATTAAATTTTCATCAGATGCCCGTTCAGCTATGGTTCGTGGTGTCGATATCCTTGCAGACACTGTTAAAGTAACCTTGGGACCAAAAGGTCGTAATGTCGTTCTTGAAAAATCATTCGGTTCACCACTCATCACCAATGACGGTGTAACTATTGCTAAAGAAATCGAATTGGAAGACCATTTTGAAAATATGGGTGCCAAATTGGTGTCAGAAGTAGCTTCAAAAACCAATGATATTGCAGGTGATGGGACTACAACTGCAACTGTTTTGACCCAAGCAATCGTCCGTGAAGGAATCAAAAACGTCACAGCAGGTGCAAATCCAATCGGTATTCGTCGTGGGATTGAAACAGCAGTTGCCGCAGCAGTTGAAGCTTTGAAAAACAATGCCATCCCAGTTGCCAATAAAGAAGCTATTGCTCAGGTTGCTGCCGTATCTTCTCGTTCTGAAAAAGTCGGTGAATACATTTCTGAAGCCATGGAAAAAGTTGGTAAAGACGGAGTCATTACCATTGAAGAGTCACGTGGTATGGAAACAGAGCTTGAAGTTGTTGAAGGAATGCAGTTCGACCGTGGTTACCTTTCACAGTACATGGTGACAGATAGCGAAAAAATGGTGGCAGACCTTGAAAATCCGTACATTTTGATTACAGACAAGAAGATTTCCAATATCCAAGAAATCTTGCCACTTTTGGAAAGCATTCTCCAAAGCAATCGTCCACTCTTGATTATTGCGGATGATGTTGATGGCGAAGCTCTTCCAACTCTTGTCTTGAACAAGATTCGTGGAACCTTCAACGTGGTAGCAGTTAAGGCACCTGGCTTTGGGGACCGTCGCAAAGCTATGCTTGAAGATATCGCCATCTTAACAGGCGGAACAGTTATCACTGAAGACCTTGGCCTTGAGTTGAAAGATGCAACGATTGAGGCGCTTGGTCAAGCAGCTAGAGTAACTGTGGACAAAGATAGCACTGTTATCGTAGAAGGTGCTGGAAATCCTGAAGCGATTTCTCACCGTGTTGCAGTTATCAAGTCTCAAATCGAAACTACAACTTCTGAATTTGACCGTGAAAAATTGCAAGAACGCTTGGCAAAATTATCAGGTGGTGTAGCGGTTATTAAGGTCGGAGCCGCAACTGAAACTGAGTTGAAAGAAATGAAGCTCCGCATTGAAGATGCCCTCAACGCTACTCGTGCAGCTGTTGAAGAAGGAATCGTTGCAGGTGGTGGAACAGCCCTTGTAAATGTTATCCCAGCCGTGGCTGATTTGGAATTGATAGGAGACGAAGCAACAGGACGCAATATTGTTCTCCGTGCCTTGGAAGAACCTGTTCGTCAAATTGCCCACAATGCAGGATTTGAAGGATCTATCGTCATCGATCGTTTGAAAAATGCCGAGCTTGGTACAGGCTTCAACGCAGCAACTGGCGAGTGGGTCAACATGATTGATAAAGGGATTATCGATCCAGTTAAAGTGAGTCGTTCAGCTCTACAAAATGCAGCATCTGTAGCCAGCTTGATTTTGACTACAGAAGCAGTCGTAGCCAATAAACCAGAACCAGTAGCCCCAGCTCCAGCAATGGATCCAAGCATGATGGGCGGTATGATGTAAGCTTTCTATAGAAAACACAAAAGGAGGGAATGCCTATTCCTCCTTTTTATGATGTTCATTTCTAAATTGATTTGAGCTCTCCTAACTTATATGATAAAATAAGACTAGAAAAAGGAGAAGAACATGATCGATGTAGAAGAAATTCTGAGCAAGATGAATTCCAATCAGAAGATTAATTATGACCGTGTCATGCAGAAGATGGTCCAAGTATGGGAAAAAAATGAGCAACGGCCAACCATTCTCATGCATGTTTGCTGTGCCCCTTGCAGTACCTATACTCTAGAATATTTGACTAAGTATGCAGACGTGACCATTTATTTTGCCAATTCTAATATCCATCCCAAGGCAGAATACCATAAGCGGGCTTACGTCACCAAGAAATTTGTCAGTGATTTCAATGAGCGGACAGGAAATACAGTCCAGTACCTAGAAGCTCCCTATGAACCCAATGAATACCGTAAGTTAGTCAGAGGACTAGAAGAAGAACCTGAAGGTGGCGACCGTTGTAAGGTTTGCTTTGACTACCGCCTGGATAAAACAGCGCAAGTGGCTATGGATTTGGGTTTTGACTACTTTGGTTCAGCCTTGACCATCAGTCCTCATAAGAATTCTCAAACCATTAACAGCATCGGAATCGATGTGCAAAAAATTTACACAACACACTATCTTCCAAGTGATTTCAAGAAAAATCAAGGCTACAAACGTTCAGTGGAGATGTGTGAAGAGTATGATATCTATCGTCAATGTTATTGTGGATGCGTCTATGCAGCTCAAGCCCAGAATATTGATCTGGTTCAAGTTAAGAAGGATGCCACAGCTTTCTTGCTGGATAAGGATGTTGAAAAAGACTATTCCCACATCAAATTTACTGTTACGAAATTAGATATATAAACGAAAACTTGCCTCAAGGCAGTTTTTTTTGCTAGTAGAAAAGCGATAGATAGAAATCATTGGACTAATCTTTGAATGTCTAGTCCAAGGTTTGTGAGTCTTCAACAAGCCTTGGACTATTAAAAATGAAGTTTTGCTCAAAAGAGCTTTTTAAATTAAAACGAGCAATTATCAGTTCAAATCTGTTTCAAAAGAGAAACGGATAAATTAATCGATGCTTTGTTTTTGAGTTAGGAAGTAAAGCATGCTAAACTGAGTCGTGAGAATAAATTTCTTTATAGAAATGTGTTACAACTTTGCTATAACGGAATATTACTTTTTTGCATTTATACAACTTATTTAACACTATCTTTATTCTTGTGATATAATGTCAAATTATAGAGTGGGGGTCGTTTAAAATGATTGATAAAGTAATTGAACAATATAAAAGTCATGATAATCTTGATATTCGAGTAGAATTGCATAAGAAGTATTCAAAAAATAAATTGGGATTTAACAATTGGATATTTTCTAACTACCAAATCACTGATGAAGTAAAGGTTCTAGAATTGGGATGTGGTACAGGAGAACTATGGAAAAGTAATAGTGATTCTATAGATAAAATGAAGCAGTTGATTGTTACAGATTTTTCTAAAGATATGGTAAAATCAACGAAGTCAGTGATTGGAAATAGAGACAATGTCAACTATGAGATAATGGATATTCAAAAGATTTCTTTTGAGAATGAAACTTTTGATATTGTTATTGCTAATATGCTTCTACATCATGTGAATGATATTCCTAAAGCTCTCTCTGAGGTGAATAGGGTCTTAAAAACCGAAGGCATTTTTTACTGTGCTACATTTGGTGAAAATGGAGTTGTAAATTATTTGGCAAGTTTATTTAAATATGAGGTTAATCAAGATTTAGAAAATAAAACGTTTACTTTACAAAATGGAAAAAGGTACCTGAGTAGGTATTTTAACTCTGTCGATACATTACTCTATGATGATGAGTTACAGGTAACTAGCATAGATGACCTAGTTAAATACATCCAATCGTTTAAAGGAATTTCAGAAATAGGTTCACTAGAAGAGGAAATAATACGTAAAAGATTGGAAAGTGAGTTTAATAATGGTATGTTGATCATTCCTAAAGAATATGGTATGTTTATCGCTCGAAAAGAAAGTTAAGGGAGCGAAAGTGTGAAAAATTATGGAGAAGCTTTTCGATATTTTAGAAAATTAAACGGACATTCTTTAGAGTATGCTGCAGCTGATTCTATATCAAAATCTCAACTCTCTAGGTTTGAAAGGGGAGAAAATGAAATTTCTCTTTCAACGTTTTTTGAATTATTATCAAATATCAATGTTTCGATAGAGAATTTTTGTAATTACCTAGAACATTATAAAAGATCGGAGCTTGATGATTTTTTGGTTAACTCATCTCCGAATTTTTATAGTTTGAATACTAAAGGATTGGAGGAAATAAAAAATGAGCAACAAAAACTTTTTGAGAAGAGTGGGGAAAAAACTCATAAAATAAATACAATTATGGTTCAGGGATTATTAAATCAGATAGATTGTAATCATGCAGTTAGTAGAGATGATCTAAATTTAGTATATGACTATTTATTTCAGAAGGAACGATGGGAGTACTATGAGATAATGCTGATTGGTAATTTATATCATCTTTTTGAAATAGATTATATTTACATGGTCGGACAAGAAATACTAGAGCGTACACATTATTACGAAAAAATCGGCAAGAATAGAAATTTAGTTGTATCAGCTTGTTTAAATTTTTGGTTCTGTTGCCTTGAAAATTCACATCTAATATATGCAGACTACTTTGAAATGAAATTAAAAAAATTATTAAAAGATTACACAAAAGTTTTTGAAAAATCTACATTCAAATTTGTAGAAGGATATAAAATATATCTGACTGAATCTAAAGAATCTGGAATTAAACAAATGAACAATGTCATAAAATATTTTGAGTTTATTGAATCTAAAAGTATTGCTTTATATTTTCAAAAACGATTAAATGAGCTGGTAGATTAAGTATCATTTTCTCTGTCGAGATATTGTTTTTAAAATGTTGTACCAAGTGATTGATGCTAGGTGGAAATCCAAAAAATAAATTATTTGATACAAGGTTGACCTGTATTTTTATACTAATCATCTCCGTATTTTTGTATTAAACGATATAAGTTTATTGTAAATTTACAAGGAACAAAGATATTAAAAAATATCAGTATATCTATTTGTTTTATATATTTTACGAATTCTGCATAAATCTATTTCTAGTAATGTGTTGTAACTCTGCTATAATGGATTTATTCCTTTTTGTGTTTACACAATTTATTTTACACTACCAAAAAACAAGGTCAGGATTTTGTTCCTGACCTTTGACAACTTTACCGATTCTTTAGTTCTACATAGCGCTTGTACCAAATGTTTACATAGGCTTCTGAGAAAGGACCTCGTCCATTGTTAATCCAATCAACAAGAATTTTGACATGTTCTTTTAAAATATAGTCCAAGTCATCAGAATAATTCATTTTGCGTTTGTGACGCTCATACTCCTCAACGTCCAAGAGACGTTTTTCCCCATCTGTAAAAATTTTAACATCCAAATCGTAATCAATATACTTCAGTGCTTCTTCATCCAGATAGTAGGGACTAGCCATATTACAATAGTAGGAAATTCCATTATCACGAATCATGGCAATGATATTAAACCAATATTTCTTGTGAAAGTAAACAATAGCCGGTTCTCGAGTGACCCAACGACGACCATCACTTTCGGTAACAAGTGTATGATCGTTGACACCAATAATGGCGTTTTCTGTTGTTTTTAGTACCATGGTGTCCCGCCAAGTTCGGTGGAGACTCCCATCATGCTTATAACTTTGAATTGTAATAAAGTCGCCTTCTTTTGGAAGCTTCATAACTAACCAACTTTCTACAATTTATAAGTTTATCGTTTACTATTGTACCATAAAATTACCTAAAATCTGTGAATTTTACATGAAAATATTAAAGATATTCTCTGAGAGCGCTTGCTATATCCGAAAAATCGTAGCCCTTTCGTGCTAAAACTTGGGTTAAACGCTGTTTAAGTTCGTATCCTTCATATTTTCGGGCATACTTGGCATATTGCTTATCTAGTTCCTTGAAGATGAGTTCCTGAGTCATTTCTTGGTCAACTTGACTATCCAACTCGTCAAAGGCAGTTTTAGCATCAGAATAGGAAAACCCCTTGTTGGTCAGATTTTGGATTATCTTATCTTGCAAGGCACGAGCTGGAAGTTTTCCCTCATATTTTTTCAATAGTTTATTAGCTACACGTTGAGCAACTTCCGAAAAATCAAATTCTTTTAAAATTTCTTCTGTAGTAGATTTTGAAATTCCTTTTTGTGTTAGTTTCTGAATCAATACATAAGGCCCCTTGTCTCCTGAAAGCTGATTGTCGTTGATGATAGCATAAGCGTACTGAGCATCATTAATCCACTTATCTTCTTTAAGATTAATAATGACTTGAGAAACTACGTTTTCATCAATATCGTATTTTTTCAGATATTCTCTGACTTCTTTTTCAGTGCGAGCTTTAAAGGATAGGTGGTAGAGAGCTAGATTTTTACCGTAAGAAAATTGAGCAAATTCCTGTATCTCTTTCAATTCTTCTTGGCTTATAACCTTATCTCTTGATAACATAAAACGAACAATAGTATCTTCAGTAATGTAGCATTTGTCGCCATTATCAAGCTCCATCAGATAAAGTCTTTTTTTCTTTTCAAGTTTTGTGATTTTCATAGTTCTATTATAACTCAAAATGTGATAAGATAGGGGTATGAATCTGAAAGTGAAACAAAAAATACCATTAAAAATCAAGCGCATGGGAATTAATGGTGAGGGAATCGGCTTTTATCAAAAAACATTAGTCTTTGTGCCTGGTGCTCTCAAAGGAGAAGATATCTATTGTCAGATTACTTCTATTAAACGTAACTTTGTTGAAGCAAGATTATTAAAAGTCAACAAGAAGTCTAAATTCCGTGTTGTGCCAGCATGTACTATTTACAATGAGTGCGGAGGCTGCCAAATCATGCACCTGCATTATGATAAGCAGCTGGAGTTCAAGACGGACTTACTTCACCAAGCACTGAAAAAATTTGCCCCTGCAGGATATGAAAATTATGAAATCCGTCCAACTATTGGAATGCAGGAACCAAAGTACTACCGTGCTAAGTTACAATTTCAGACTCGAAAATTTAAGAATCAGGTCAAGGCGGGCTTATATGCACAAAACTCTCACTATTTAGTAGAGTTGAAAGACTGCCTGGTACAAGACAAGGAAACCCAAGTGATTGCTAATCGCCTAGCGGAATTACTTACTTTTCACCAAATTCCGATAACGGATGAGAGAAAAGTTCTAGGTGTTAGAACTATAATGGTCCGACGAGCAAGAAAGACTGGACAGGTTCAGATTATTATTGTTACAAATCGTCAGCTTAATTTAACCCAACTAGTAAAAGACATAGTTAAGGATTTCCCAGAAGTTGAGACAGTCGCTGTGAATACAAATACAGCTAAAACCAGTGAGATTTATGGTGAAAAGACAGAGATTATCTGGGGAGAAGAGAGTATTCAAGAAGGTGTACTCGATTATGAATTTTCACTATCTCCTCGAGCTTTCTATCAACTAAATCCTGAACAGACAGAAGTTCTTTATAATGAGGCGGTAAAAGCCTTGGATGTTACTAAAGACGACCATTTGATTGACGCTTATTGTGGAGTTGGAACGATTGGGTTTGTCTTTGCAAAGAAAGTTAAAACACTCAGAGGTATGGATATTATTCCAGAAGCTATTGAAGATGCCAAGCGAAATGCTAAAAGAATGGGATTTGACAATACTCATTATGAAGCTGGAACGGCAGAAGAGATTATTCCTCGTTGGTACAAGGAAGGCTACCGAGCAGATGCTCTGATTGTGGACCCACCACGTACAGGTCTGGATGATAAGTTATTAGATACTATTCTTACTTATGTACCAGAAAAAATGGTTTATATTTCTTGTAATGTTTCAACCTTGGCTCGTGATTTGGTACGCTTAGTAGAAGTCTATGATCTTCATTATATCCAGTCGGTCGATATGTTCCCACATACAGCTCGAACTGAAGCTGTTGTAAAATTAATTAAAAAAGTTTAAAAAAGTAGTTGACAAAAAATAAAAAGTCGGTATAATAGTAAGAGTTGAAAATAACAACTCTGGTCCGTTGGTCAAGGGGTTA
>NZ_JVLI01000101.1:0-32708 GCF_001072315.1 Streptococcus pseudopneumoniae
CTTCGTCAGTTTCATCTACAACCTCAAAACGATGTTTTGAGCTGACTTCGTCAGTTTCATCTATAACCTCAAAACGATGTTTTGAGCTGACTTCGTCAGTCTCATCTACAACCTCGAAACGGTGTTTTGAGCAACCTGAGGCTAGTTTCCTAGTTTGCTCTTTGATTTTCATTGAGTATTAACTTTCCTTTTCATGTAGGCACTCCAGCAATTAGAATGATATTTTTCAGAAGATGAGCTCATCTATAGTGAAATGAAATAAAAATGTACAAATTGATTAGGGAATTTAAACTAGCTTATAACAATGTTTTAGAAACCACAGTCTACTATATCAATTTCAATATACTATATTGTGACTTTTTAGAGTTATAATGCTTCTTGATTTGACTACCAATATCAATTTCATCGACTTTTACAGTTTCATCATTTTGTGAACCGAAACATCTAGGTACAGGTTTTATCATCAATTGATTGTTTTTGAGTCATATGAAGTTGAAACGTGGAGATGCTTTTCTTGTGAGAACGTCCTATTCAAAGAGACATAACCGTTTTTGAGAGAGACTTTAGTACTATGTGGTGCTACATAATATGCGCTAAACAATAGATGTAAAAATAGTATGGTGTAGATATGCTAAACAACATTTAATAAAGGAGAATTGTAAGCACAAAAAGCGGAAATTTTTATAAAATTTATTATATGAGTATGTATCTTGAATAAAAATCGTTGTTTAAGTTCTGGGGGTTATGATGAATGTTTTTACAATAAGGAAATGCAGCTAGAAGAAAAGTTATTTTAATATAAATCACTCAACATAGCGAGAAGGTGGTTTCCTATATGGAAGTCGTCTTGTTTTCATATTGTTTAAATACGAGATATTTACTACAGATTATAGTTGATTTAAACAGGTCTATAGATTTCTAATATATATTAAGGTGAAATAATATCTTGTAATACATTGCTATGCTCTATGAAAAAAGCGACGATAGCTAATGCACAAGCTCCTATACTTCCACGATGTTTGTTGTAAGGTAAAATTTCAATTTCTATATTACGAGTAAAGGGAACGAAGTGGAGCTGATCTTGGATTTTATCCCTGACTTCATGAGTGAAAGGTTGATAATTAAGCAATTGACTGTTGATATAGATTTTATCAGCAGGATTGATGAGGAGAAGATTTGCAATAGAAGTGGCCAATAAATTGACTCCTTTATCAATTTGTTGGCGTAAAGCAGAGTCGCCTAAGTTGTAAGCTGTTAAAAGGGTATCTAAATGAATGTCTTTTTCAGTCTTTACAAGGCTTTTTAGTACAGTTAGTTGAGAATTTTTAAATAATAATTGAGCATGTTTGATTAACCAAGCATTCGAAATATATGTTTGTAAACAACCTTTCTTTCCGCATTCACAATATTGCCCATTCAATTCGACAATGGTGTGTCCAATTTCTCCTATATAAGGATTTTTAGAGGCTCCTATTTTTTCTTTTGTGAAAAAGGAAGTGTAAATACCTAATCCAGCGTGTAGGAAAATAAAGTTATCGGGGGTATTGTGTGGATTAAAAAGGTATTGTCCTATAGCCATACAATCGATATTATTTTTTACAATAAAAGGAAAATTGAAATTTTTAATTACATTTAATAAATTAAACGATTCCCATATGGGGTTGTTTGTAATGATGCTTCCGGAGTCTTTGTTATAATGTCCAGGTATCGATAAGCCAAATCCAAGTAATTTTGTCTCCAAAGGGACGTACTCTATAGCTGTTTTTATCATATTGGTAATGGTGGAATTGATTTCTGAAATAGGATAATCTTCATTCAAAATTTCTGTCTCGAAAAGAGTTTTCCCTTGTAAGTCACATAGACTGAGAAAGATACCTAAGACGTTTATTTCAATACCTCCAACAACAGATGGGATATTATCTGTAATAGAAATAGTTTTTCTACGTCTTCCAGATCCGGAAAACTCGCTAAATTCATCACCGGTTTCGTATATGAGAGCCTGTTCACTTAGTTCTTTTATGATGTTAGTCGTTGTTGCTGGAGTAAGTCCTGTTTCATTAACAATATCTGTACGGGATGTTGCTGGATTTCGATATAGAAACTCCAGTATAGTGGCTCTATTTTGTAAAAAGGCTGATTGTTTTGTAATCATTTGTTTCCTCCTTTGGTTTATTTTATATTAAACATAAGAAAAAATCAATTAAAATTATTATTCTATACAAAGAAAAAAATATTGTAAAAACAGCAAAAAATATATTGACAACGCTTTCTGTTAGTGGTATATTTAATTTATAAAAAATAAAAAAATGAGTTCCGGTGATGAACAATATTTTAGCGTTTTTAGAAACAAAAGTCGCTCCGTTTGGTGAAAAAGTTGGCAACCAACGGCATTTGAAAGCTATTCGTGAAGGATTTATGATGGCAATGCCTTTGATTTTAGTCGGCTCTTTATTTCTTATTCTAATCAGTTGGCCTCAAGAGGCTTTTACAAGTTGGCTGAATAGTGTTGGATTGCTAAGTATCTTGACAACTATGAATCAGTCAACAGTAGCGATTATCTCCTTGGTCGCTTGTTTCGGTATTGCCTACAGGTTGTCGGAAGGATATGGTACAGATGGTCCGTCGGCAGGGATCATAGCCTTATCCAGTTTTGTATTGATGGCACCTCGTTTTTCAAGTATGGTTTATGATAAAAATGGGGAGCAGGTCAAGCAGTTATTTGGCGGCGCAATACCATTTTCTAGCCTGAATGCATCTTCTTTGTTTATGGCGATTACCATTGGATTGGTTACAGCAGAGATTTATCGTATGTTTATCCAGCGCGGAATTACGATAAAAATGCCAAGTGGTGTTCCAGATGTGGTCAGTAAATCATTTTCAGCTCTTTTACCTGGTTTTACTACTTTTGTTTTGTGGGCTTTGGTCTTAAAAGGTCTGGAAGCGGCAGGAGTTGCAGGAGGTCTCAACGGACTCCTAGGTGCAATCGTTGGAACACCGCTTAAGTTAATTGCAGGAACACTTCCAGGTATGATTTTATGTGTTATTGTAAACTCATTCTTTTGGTTCTGTGGAGTTAACGGGGGACAAGTTTTAAATGCTTTTGTAGATCCAGTTTGGTTACAATTTACTACAGAAAACCAAGAAGCTGTGGCTGCAGGACAAACCCTACAACACATTATTACATTACCGTTTAAAGATTTATTTGTATTTATTGGTGGCGGTGGAGCGACTATTGGTCTTGCGATTTGTCTCTTCCTATTTAGTAAGAGTCGTGCGAATAAAACATTAGGTAAGCTAGCTATTATACCGTCTATCTTTAATATCAATACAGCTATTCTATTTACGTTTCCAACGGTTTTAAATCCTATTATGCTGATTCCGTTTATTGCTACTCCTACAATCAATGCCTTAATTACCTATGTATCAATGGCTGTAGGATTAGTACCTTATACAACAGGTGTAATCCTTCCGTGGACAATGCCACCGATCATAGGAGGATTCCTTGCGACAGGGGCTAGTTGGCAAGGAGCTGTATTACAAGTTGTTTTAATTTTGGTTTCTGTGGCAATTTATTATCCATTCTTCAAAATTGCAGATAAACGCAATCTTGAAAAAGAAAAAGCTACTGTTGGAGGGGAATAAGATGGTTATCAGAGTATTTGATCAGCAGAAAAATGCTAATTCTAGCTTTGCCTTAGAGGAATTAAGTTACTATATGAATCGGGTCTTTAAGACTGACATAGAACTTGTCGAGGAGAAGGAAGCGGATATTTTTGTAGGATTAGTCAATAAAGAGGATAGAAAAGACCATGTTCTTATCTCATTAGACAAGGGGAAGGGGAGAATTGAGTCCAATACAATTGTAGGTTTACTTATTGGAATTTACCGAATGTTTCATGAATTTGGTGTTGTGTATACTAGACCAGGGCGCGGACATGACTTTATTCCAGAGTTAAGATTTGAAGATTTTTTAGATAAAGAGCTATCTATAGATGAAACAGCCAGTTACTATCATAGGGGAGTATGTATAGAGGGAGCAGATTCATTTGAAAATATACTAGATTTCATTGATTGGCTACCTAAGATTGGGATGAACAGTTTTTTCATCCAGTTTGAAAATCCTTACTCTTTTTTGAAACGTTGGTATGAACATGAATTTAATCCATATCTAAATAAAGAAAAATTCTCAAATGAATTAGTGCAAGAATTGAGTGATAGGTTGGATAAAGAATTGCAAAAAAGAGGTCTTATTCATCATCGTGTTGGTCATGGATGGACAGGTGAGGTTTTAGGTTATTCTTCAAAATTTGGCTGGGAATCAGGTCTTAGTATTTCAGAGGAGAAGAAACCCTATGTCGCTGAAATAAACGGGAAACGAGAATTGTTTAATACGGCTCCGATTTTAACCAGCCTGGATTTTTCAAATCCAGATGTAGCTGATAAGATGGTAGAAATTATCAAGGATTATGCCAAGAAAAGACCTGATGTTAACTACTTACATGTATGGTTGTCGGATGCTCGTAATAATATTTGTGAATGCGAAAACTGTAGACAAGAATTGGTTTCGGATCAGTATATTCGTATTCTCAATCAATTGGATAGGGCTTTAACGAGTGAGGGATTAGATACAAAGATTTGTTTTCTGCTTTACCATGAGTTGTTATGGGCTCCTCAGAAAGAAAAATTAGATAATCCTGAACGCTTTACCATGATGTTTGCACCGATTACAAGAACATTTGAAATGAGTTATGCAGATGTAGATTTTGACAATTCCATACCTACGCCTAAACCTTATATGCGTAATAAAATTATACTTCCGAATTCTCTTGAAGGAAATTTATCTTATCTTTTTGAGTGGCAAAAAACATTTAAAGGAGATAGTTTCGTATATGACTATCCTTTAGGGCGTGCTCATTATGGCGATTTAGGCTATATGAAAATTAGTCAAACTATTTACAGAGATGTATCTTATCTTTCAAACCTACATTTGAACGGGTACATTTCATGTCAAGAATTACGTGCCGGATTCCCTCATAATTTTCCTAATTATGTCATGGGGCAAATGCTCTGGAAGAAGACAAGAAGTTATGAGGAATTGATTGAAGAATACTTTTCTGCTTTGTATGGGGAAAATTGGCAGTCTGTTGTTGAATATTTAGAAAAATTATCCATTTATTCCTCTTGTGACTATTTTAATGCAATTGGCAGCCGTCAAAATGATGTTTTAGCGAATCATTATTATATAGCTTACAATCTAGCTGATAATTTTTTACCAATTATTGAGGAAAATATTTCTAAGTCATTAAATAGTCAAAAGGATGAATGGAAACAGCTCAGTTATCATCGTGAATATGTTGTTAAGATGGCGAAGGCTTTATATCTTCAAGCAACCGGAAAAACAAGGCAAGCTCAAGATGAATGGAGAAATGTGTTGAATTATATCCGTGGGCACGAACTGCTATTCCAATCTAATTTGGATGTTTATCGTGTAATTGAAGTAGCAAAAAACTACGCTGGTTTCCGCCTATAAATCATAAGTATAGGAAATAAACTAGGGTATTCAGACAAGATTAACCCTAAATATTATGAAATTTCAGGATTTTTAAGATATTTAGGGTTGTCTTTCTATTTGTATCGTAGCGAAGTCATTTTAATAATGTTGTGTAAAATATGGATCAAGATTGAGGAGGGAGAAGGATGAAATCAAAAGAAGAAATAAATATGCTTGGTTTTACAATTGTTGCTTACGCAGGAGATGCAAGGTCAGATTTGATGGATGCTTTAGCATTTGCGAGAGATGGATATTTTGAACAGGCAAGAGAATTAGTTGAGTCTGCAAACGATTCGATAGTGTCTGCCCATCGAGAACAGACTAATTTATTAGCGGAGGAGGCATCTGGAGATAATTTTGAAGTGAGTTTTATTATGATTCATGGTCAAGATACTTTGATGACAACGATGCTGTTGTATGATCAGGTAAAGTTTTTTATTGATGAATATGAACGAATTCGAAAGATTGAAGAACATATTGGTTTGCAATGAGGATTAGTCATGGAAAATTTACAGGTTAATGCCCTACCAAAAGAGTTTTTATTAGGAGCAGCCACCGCTGCTTACCAAGTAGAGGGTGCAACTAGGGTAGATGGCAAAGGAATAAATATGTGGGATGTTTATTTGCAAGAAAATAGTCCGTTCTTACCAGATCCAGCTAGTGATTTTTATCATCGTTACGAAGAAGATATAGCCTTGGCGGCAGAACATGGTTTACAGGCTTTGCGCTTATCTATTTCTTGGGTTCGCATATTTCCTGATATAGATGGGGAGCCTAATATATTGGCTGTTCAGTATTACCATAGAGTATTTCAGTCCTGCTTAAAACATAATGTGATTCCGTTTGTTTCTTTACATCATTTTGATTCGCCTCAGAAAATGTTAGAAACAGGAGATTGGTTGAATAGAGAGAATATTGATCGTTTCATACGATATGCTCGCTTTTGTTTCCAAGAATTTACAGAAGTCAAACATTGGTTTACAATCAATGAACTGATGTCTCTTGCTGCAGGTCAATATATAGGAGGTCAGTTTCCTCCAAATCACCATTTTCAATTATCTGAAGCAATTCAAGCGAATCATAATATGTTGTTGGCGCATGCTCGTGCAGTACTCGAATTTCATCAATTAGGGATTGAGGGAAAAGTGGGTTGTATTCATGCTCTAAAGCCAGGCTATCCTATTGATGGGCAAAAAGAAAATATTTTAGCAGCTAAACGGTATGATATTTATAATAATAAATTTCTATTAGATGGAACTTTTTTAGGGTACTACAGTGATGACACGCTTTTTCACTTAAATCAAATATTGGAAGCTAATCATTCTAGCTTTATTATTGAAGATGGTGATTTAGAAATTATGAAAAGAGCTGCACCTCTTAATACGATGTTTGGGATGAATTATTATCGTTCAGAATTTATTCGTAAATACGAAGGTGAAAATAGACAAGAATTTAATTCAACAGGAATAAAAGGACAGTCCTCTTTTAAATTAAATGCTCTAGGTGAATTTGTAAAAAAGCCTGGTATTCCGACAACAGATTGGGATTGGAATATTTATCCTCAAGGCTTATTTGATATGTTGCTTCGTATCAAAGAAGAATATCCTCAACATCCGGTCATTTATTTAACTGAAAATGGTACAGCCCTTAAAGAGGTTAAGCCAGAGGGCGAGAATGATATTATTGATGACAGTAAGAGAATCCGTTATATTGAGCAACATTTACACAAGGTTTTAGAGGCTCGAGGTAGGGGAGTCAATATTCAAGGCTATTTTATATGGTCTTTGCAAGATCAATTTTCTTGGGTGAATGGCTACAATAAGCGATATGGTCTTTTCTTTGTTGATTATGAAACACAGAAGAGATATATTAAGAAAAGTGCTCTTTGGGTAAAAGGGCTAAAACGGAATTAAGGTTAGCGATTTGACTGATGTTTAATATGTTTTAAATATGAGGTTGAATTTTTTATAGGAGGAGTTTTATGGATAAGCTAGTCGCTGCCATTGAAAAGCAACAAGGGAAATTTGAAAAAATTTCTACTAATAATTATATGATGGCTATTAAAGATGGATTCATTGCTACTATGCCTTTAATTATGTTTTCAAGCTTTTTGATGATTATTATTATGATTCCTAAAAATTTCGGAGTAGAGTTACCGAGTCCAGCTATTGCCTGGATGAGGAAAGTGTATATGCTAACCATGGGAGTTTTGGGTGTTATTGTTTCAGGGACAGTTGCAAAGTCATTGGCTGGAAATGTTAATAGAAAAATGCCTCACGGAAAGGTAATAAATGATACTTCTGCAATGTTGGCAACCATATGTAGTTATCTGGTATTAACTGTAACGCTTGTAGTTGATGAGAAGACGGGATCTACAAGTTTGTCGACAAACTATTTAGGATCTCAAGGATTGATAACTTCGTTTGTCAGTGCCTTTATTACTGTAAATGTTTACCGATTCTGTATTAAGCGAGACATTACTATTCATTTACCTAAGGAAGTTCCAGGGGCTATATCACAAGCTTTTAGAGATATTTTTCCTTTTTCTTTTGTTTTACTTATTAGTGGTTTGTTAGATATTGTATCTCGGTTTAGTTTAGATGTTCCTTTTGCCCAAGTATTTCAACAACTATTGACCCCTATTTTTAAGGGGGCAGAATCATATCCCGCTATGATGTTGATTTGGTTTATGTGTGCTTTGCTTTGGTTTGTTGGGATTCATGGTCCATCTATTGTTTTGCCTGCTGTTACAGCTTTACAACTTAGCAATATGGAAGAGAATGCTCAACTTCTTGCAAATGGGCAGTTTCCTTATCATTCTTTAACGCCTAATTTCGGAAATTATATCGCTGCTATCGGAGGAACGGGGGCTACCTTTGTTGTACCATTTATTTTGATTTTCTTTATGCGGTCTAAACAATTAAAATCGGTAGGTAAAGCTACAATTACTCCTGTTTTATTTGCGGTAAATGAACCTCTTCTATTTGGTATGCCTGTTATTTTGAATCCCTATCTTTTTGTTCCTTTTTTGATGACTCCACCAGTGAATGTATTTCTAGGAAAGGTCTTTATTGATTTCTTTGGAATGAATGGATTTTATATCCAGTTACCTTGGGCCTTTCCTGGTCCCTTGGGATTGTTAATTGGAACGAATTTTCAACCTATCTCCTTTGTATTTTTATCTTTGATTTTAGTTGTCGACATATTGATTTATTTGCCATTCTGTAGAGCGTATGATAGACAGTTACTGATGAAAGAAGATGTTGCAAACTCAAATGATATTATTTTAGAGGAGGATACAAGTGAAATAATGCCTGGTGAGTTAGATGAAATAAAAAGTAAGGAGTTGAAAGTACTGGTTCTTTGTGCAGGGTCTGGAACAAGCGCGCAATTAGCCAATGCAATTAACGAGGGGGCTCAATTAACAGAGGTTAGAGTGATTGCGAATTCAGGAGCGTACGGAGCTCATTATGATATTATGGGTGTTTATGATTTGATCATTCTGGCTCCACAAGTTCGGAGTTATTATAGAGAGATGAAGGTGGATGCAGAAAGATTAGGTATTCAGATAGTTGCTACCAGAGGAATGGAATATATTCATTTAACAAAGAATCCAAGTAAAGCCTTACAATTTGTATTGGAGCAT
The DNA here is from genome assembly GCF_001072315.1 of Streptococcus pseudopneumoniae. Classification (GTDB taxonomy): domain Bacteria; phylum Bacillota; class Bacilli; order Lactobacillales; family Streptococcaceae; genus Streptococcus; species Streptococcus pseudopneumoniae_R. The sequence goes on from NZ_JVLI01000101.1 coordinate 9,198, forward strand.
TACCAAGCTGTGTAGTAAGTTTTTTAATCTTTTATTTGAGTAAGGACTTTGCTTACAGACAGGCTTGGATTTAAAAACGTTCCCCCTTTTTAATATAAAAATCCCTCTTTCACAATTGTAAAAAGAGGGATTTTGTATTTTATCTCTTAGACCAAGTTCTCTTCATAAAGAGAAGTAGGATTGGGTAAATCTCCAATCGACCTGCAATCATTGCAAAGGAGAGGAGAATTTTTGAGATAGGACTAAAGATTGCGAAGCTAGAAGTGGTTCCTAGAATAGGCCCGATGTTATTGAAACAGCTAAAGACAGCGCTGGTAACGACCAGGAAATCATTGCTATCTAGGCTGACAATAAAGATAAGTACTAGTAAAATCATAGAATAGATGACAAAGTACTTGAGAATCTTATGCTGGGTATCTTTGTCAATCACCGTTTTATTAACATGGAGGGTCAAAACACGGTGGGGCGATAGGATTGACAAAATTTGATTTTTGGCAATTTTTGAAAGGATGAGGCCTCGAATAATCTTGAGTCCACCTGCAGTTGATCCAGCAGAACCACCGATTACCATGAGGAAGAGGAGGATAAACTGGGAGAAGAGGGGCCAGTTGGTAATATCTCCATATCCAAAACCAGTTGTTGTAATGATGTTGGAAACCTGGAAGAAGGCCATTTCAAAGCTCTTTGAAAACCCTGGGTAGAGGTAGAGGGTATTGAGGCTAATCAAGCCTGTAGAAACCAGAACAATGACCAAGTAAGCTCGAAGTTCTTCATCTCCAAAGAAGGCCTTGACGCGACGGAGCATGAGGTAGTAGTAAAGGTTGAAATTTACCCCAAAAACCAGAACGCCGATACTAACCAGATAGGTAATCAGTGAGCTACCATAGTGGGCAATTCCATCGTTATAGACTGTAAAACCTCCTGTACCTGCTGTTCCCATGGCAATGACAAAACTATCAAATAGGGGCATGCCAGCTAGATAATAGATGATGACAAAGAGGGAGAAGAGAGCTAGATAAAGGAGATAGAGAATCTGGGCAGTGTTTTTTAGTTTGGATACAACTTTACCAAAAACAGGACCAGGAACCTCAGCCTTCATTACCTCTAGGTGGCTATTCTTGGTATTATCCATAATAGCCAGTGCGAAAACGAGCACTCCCATCCCTCCAATCAAGTGGGTAAAACTTCGCCAGAAGAGGAGGGAACGGCTGAGAACCGAAATGTCGTTCAAGATACTTGCTCCAGTAGTTGTAAAGCCAGAACTGATTTCAAAAAAGGCATCTATAACGCTAGGGATTTGTCCAGAAAAGACAAAGGGGAGACCACCAAAGAAAGACCAAAGGATCCAACAGAGGGCCACAATCAAGACTCCCTCCTTGGCATAAATCCGTTGATTTTTTGGCTTTTGTAAAATTCCTGAACCGCCTAGTAATACGAGAATCCCAATCGTTGTAAAGAGGGCTGTAAAGACTTGGCTCGATTCACGGTAATAGACAGCGATAGCCACAGGAACCAAAAGGAGAACAGCTTCAATCAAAAGTAACTTTGAAAGGAGGTAACGAATCATACTTTTATTCATTTCTTACCTCGCAATTAAGTCATAAATCTTGGTGATGTTTGGTAATAAAGTTATTACTAGGAGCTTATCTCCAATTTCCAGCATATCCTCTCCAGTAGGGAAAATAGTCTTTCCTTTTCGAATGATGGCTGCAATAAGAACCCCTTTTTTTAGTTTCAGTTGAGAAAGAGGTTTGGCAGTCATTTTATTGGCTTCCTTGATATGGAATTGGAGGGTTTCGATTTGACCATTTGCTAGATGGTGCATGGCTTGAAGGTCTGAATACTGGGCATTAACACGACCACGAATAAAGTGCATGATTGTATCAACAGCAATACTTTTAGGTGTGATGATACTTGAAAAATCAGGTGCATTGATAATCTCGAGGAGATTGGTACGATTGACCTTAGTGATATTTTTCTGTACACCTACGCTGTCAAGGAACATAGAGGTAATTAGATTTTCCTCATCGACCCCTGTTAGGGTTGCAACGGCATCATAGTTTTGAGCACTTTCTTCTAGCAGAATATCTTTTGCGGTACCATCTCCTTGAACGATGTAGAGATTAGGGAATTTCTCACTAAAGAAACGTGCCCTTTCAGAGTTAATCTCGATGACTTTGGTATCGATACGACTGTCTTTGAGAATACCTAGTAGATAATAGGCAATTCTACCTGCTCCAACGATGAGAAGGCTCTTCACAGCACGAGATTTGAAATAATTATGGAAGAGCATCATATCAACACGGTTACCAGTGACAAAGATTCTATCTTTATCATGTATGGTCATATCACCACTTGGGATGATAATTTGATGATCCCTCTCTATGGCGCAGACAATGACGTTGCCAAATTTTTTCCGAAAATCAGAAATGGGCATTTGGCAAAGACCGCTAGTGGATTTGACGACAAATTCCATGAGGCTAACGCGTCCACCAGCAAAGCGTTCGACAGATAGAGCGTTGGGAAAGTCAATGATGTTGGCGATAGCGCGGGCAGCCAAGAGCTCAGGGTTAACGATAAGAGAAAAGCCGAGAATATTCTTTTCTTTGAAATAAGAGTTAGAGTATTCAGGATTTCGAACTCGAACGATGGTTTCTTTAGCCCCCATTTTCTTAGCTAGAACTGCCGCAATCATGTTCACTTCATCGTACTCAGTCAGGGCGATAAAGATATCACAATCTTGGACACTGGCTTGCTCAAGGATGGTAAAATCAGCCCCGTTACCAAGGATACCCATGATATCAAAGCGACTGACAATATGATTGAGAACAGCTTCGTCTTGCTCAATCAGCAAAACATCGTGCTTTTCTGCAACCAAGGAGCGACAGAGGGCAGAACCAACTTTTCCCCCTCCGACAAGGATAATTTTCATAATAAAACCTACTTCTTCATTATGTAACTATCATACCTTTTTTCAAGAAAAAATGCACCTACTAGCTAATCATCAGAGTTTTTAGTAGGAAATTTGCTATAAGGTAAAACTATACCCTAACCAATTGAAATAGCTATTAGCTACTTTCTAGAAAATATGGTATGATAAAGGACATACGGGGAGACAAAATGAATAATAATTTACTGGTATTACAATCAGACTTTGGTTTGGTAGATGGTGCGGTATCGGCTATGATTGGAGTGGCTTTAGAAGAGTCTCCAACCTTAAAAATTCATCATTTGACGCACGATATCACGCCTTATAATATTTTTGAGGGGAGTTACCGTCTCTTTCAGACGGTGGATTACTGGCCTGAGGGAACTACTTTTGTATCGGTTGTTGATCCAGGTGTCGGCTCGAATCGTAAGAGTGTGGTTGCCAAGACTGCAAAAAATCAATACATTGTCACGCCAGATAATGGGACACTTTCCTTTATCAAGAAACACGTTGGTATTGTAGCCATTCGTGAAATTTCTGAGGTGGCTAATAGACGTCAAAACACAGAGCATTCTTATACCTTCCACGGTCGTGATGTTTATGCTTATACTGGTGCTAAATTAGCCAGTGGTCACATTACTTTTGAGGAAGTGGGGCCAGAGCTCAGTGTGGATCAGATTGTGGAGCTTCCAGTCGTAGAGACCATCATTGAAGATCATCTGGTGAAGGGAGCCATTGATATTCTGGATGTGCGTTTCGGTTCGCTTTGGACCTCTATCACACGGGAAGAATTTTACAAGCTGGAACCAGAATTTGGTGATCGTTTTGAAGTGACCATCTATCATGCTGATATGCTGGTCTATCAAAATCAGGTTGTCTATGGCAAATCATTTGCAGATGTGAGAATTGGGCAACCCATCCTTTACATCAACTCTCTCTATCGTTTAGGTTTGGCTATCAACCAAGGTTCCTTTGCCAAGGCCTATAATGTAGGTGTCGGTTCATCTTGGACCATTGAAATAAAGAAAATAGAAGGATAAAATAGGAGAATAGTATGGAAATTAAATTTACAATTAAACAAGTTGTTGCTGTCGGAATTGGCGCTGCCCTCTTTGTCGTCATCGGGATGATCAACATTCCGACCCCTGTTCCAAATACAAGCATCCAGCTTCAGTATGCGGTACAAGCGCTACTTTCTATTATTTTTGGACCGATTATCGGTTTGCTTGTCGGGTTGATTGGTCATGCAATCAAGGACTCTCTTGCTGGATATGGTCTGTGGTGGACTTGGATTATCGCTAGCGGACTCTTTGGTCTAGTTGTGGGACTTTTTAGAAAGTACGTTCGAGTGATCAATGGTGTCTTTGACTGGAAAGATATTCTTATTTTTAACCTCATTCAACTACTTGCAAATGCCCTTGTTTGGGGTGTCTTGGCACCACTTGGAGATGTTGTGATTTATCAAGAAGCGGCAGAAAAAGTATTTGCACAAGGAATTGTTGCGGGAATTGCTAATAGTGTATCTGTAGCTATTGCAGGAACTCTTCTCTTGCTTGCCTATGCAGGAACTCAAACTCGTGCAGGAAGTTTGAAAAAGGACTAACATAAGGGAAAAGGCTGGGCAACCGGTCTTTTTCGATGTTTATAGACTAGTTAGGCAAGCAAGATATGATAGGACTCTTTTTGGAGCTAAGTTTTTAAGAAAAGAGACTGCAAGAAGGGCTTGATTTATGATAAAATAGAAGTCTAATACTCTGCGAAAATCTAATTTAAACCGCGTCAGCTCTATCTGCAACCTCAAAACAGTGTTTTGAGCAACTTGTGGCTAGCTTTCTGGTTTGCTCTTTGATTTTCATTGAGTATAAAATGATGGGGAAGGCTGGGCAACCAGTCTTTTTCGATGTTTATAGATTAGTTAGGCAAGTAAGCTAGGATAGGAATTTTTTGGCGCTAAGATTTTAAGAGAAGAGACTGCAAGAAGGGGGAAATTTATGATAAAATAGAAGTCTAATACTCTATGAAAATCTCTTCAAACCGCGTCAGCTCTATCTGCAACCTCAAAACAGTGTTTTGAGCAACCTACGGCTAGCTTCCTGGTTTGCTCTTTGATTTTCATTGAGTAGAAGAAGCGAATGAAGAGAGTAAGATGAAAGAAGCTATAATTGAGTGGAAGGATTTCTCTTTCCGGTATGAAACACAACAAGAACCGACCTTGCAAGGGATAGACTTGACTATTTATAAGGGAGAGAAAGTTTTAATTGTTGGACCATCTGGGTCAGGTAAATCTACCTTGGGTCAGTGTTTGAATGGGATTATTCCCAATATTTACAAGGGTCAAACGTCTGGAGAATTTTTAATCAAGGGGCAAGCAGCCTTTGATATGAGCATCTATGATAAATCTCATCTGGTTAGCACGGTTTTGCAGGATACAGATGGGCAGTTTATCGGTTTATCCGTGGCAGAAGACTTGGCTTTTGCTCTGGAAAATGATGTGACAGCTCTAGATGAGATGAAAAATCGTGTTCATAGATGGGCTGAAAAGTTGGACCTTCTCCCTTTACTAACTCAGCGACCTCAGGATTTGTCTGGTGGACAAAAGCAGCGAGTCAGTCTGGCTGGTGTCTTGATTGATGAGAGTCCGATTCTTTTGTTTGATGAGCCACTCGCCAATCTGGATCCCAAGTCAGGTCAGGATATTATCGAATTGATTGATCAGATTCATAAGGAAGAGGGGACGACGACCCTTATTATTGAGCACCGTTTGGAAGACGTTCTGCATCGTCCTGTGGATCGGATTGTCTTGATAAACGATGGTCGTATCCTCTTTAATGGGAGCCCTGACCAGCTACTTTCGACTGATTTATTGACACAAAATGGAATCCGAGAACCCCTTTATCTAACCACTCTCCGTCAATTGGGTGTGGATTTAGCTAAAGAAGAACAATTAGCCAATTTGGACAACTTGTCTATCTCAAAAGGTCAGGTTCAGCTACAGAATGAATTGGCAAAAGGGACCCCAGAATTGCAGTCACTCTTTAGATTAGAGGACGTGTCTTTTTCTTATGATGATAGACCGATTTTAAAATCCATTTATCTGGATATTAAAAAGGGCGAAAAGATTGCCATTGTCGGGAAAAATGGAGCAGGAAAGTCAACTCTAGCCAAGGCCTTAAGTAGCTTTATTCAGACGGAAGGCTGCTATCTTTGGGAAGGACAGGATATAAAAGGAGATTCTGTTGCAGAGCGAGCGGAACGACTAGGCTATGTGCTGCAAAATCCTAATCAAATGATTTCAAGCAATATGATTTTTGATGAGGTGGCTCTGGGACTTCGTTTGCGAGGTGTGGACGATCAGGAAATTGAAACGAGAGTCTATGAAACTTTGAAAATCTGTGGTCTCTATGAATTCCGTAATTGGCCCATTTCTGCCCTGTCATTTGGTCAGAAAAAACGTGTGACCATTGCTTCGATTTTGGTCTTGGGGGCTGAAATTATCCTCTTAGATGAGCCAACAGCAGGTCAAGACCAGAAGAACTATACTGAAATTATGGACTTTCTCGAAGAGCTGCATCAAAAAGGGCATACCATTGTCATGATTACGCATGATATGCAATTGATGCTGGATTATTCAGACCGAGCCCTTGTTATGGTGGACGGGGAATTGATTGCCGATACTGATCCAGCTAGTCTGTTGAGCAATCCTGAGCTGTTAGTAAAAGCCAATCTAAAAGAAACTTCTATCTTCAACTTGGCAAAGAAACTCGACGTGGATCCACTTGCTTTAACGGCATTTTATAAAGAAAGGAGAGAAGGATGCAAGCTAAACTAATTGGTTACCAGCATAGAGATACTGTGATTCATCGCTTGTCAGGAGCTGGTAAACTCCTCTTTTTCATCCTTGTATCATTGGCGGCCATGATTAGCTATGATACTAGACTACTTGTTCTGATTGCCATCTTTTCGGTTTTTCTCCTCTATTTGTCAGAAATCCGCTTTAAAGATGTTTCCTTTGTAGCCGTTTTTGCGACGGTATTTGCCGTTTTAAACGTTTTGATGGTCTATCTCTTTTCTCCCGAGTATGGGGTTGGACTTTACGGAGAGAGAAGTGTGATTTGGCAGGGAATCGGTGCCTACACTCTGACCAGTCAAGAGCTCTTTTATCTGCTAAATCTGGCCATTAAGTACCTTTGTACCATTCCTTTAGCGATTATTTTTTTAATGACCACTCATCCTAGTCAGTTTGCTTCTAGCCTTAATCAAATTGGTGTGCCTTACAAGATTGCCTATTCTGTCAGTCTGACCTTGCGCTATATTCCAGATTTGCAGGAAGAATTCTTTACCATCAAGATGTCTCAGGAAGCGCGTGGGATGGAATTATCCAAGAAAGCTTCTCTTATGCAACGAATCAAAGGCAATCTGCGCATTATCACTCCCTTGATTTTTAGTTCGCTAGAACGCATTGATACCATCGCGACCGCCATGGAGCTTCGACGCTTTGGGAAAGAGAAAAAACGCACTTGGTATAGTTATCAGGCCTTGAAAAAAGGAGACTATATTACCTTGCTCTTGGCAACCTTGTTTTTAGTAGCTAGTTTACTACTTATCTTGCAGAATCAGGGACGATTTTACAACCCTTGGAAATAGCTTGAAAAAATTGAAAAAATCAAGTCGTTTCTATTGACAATGATTCTGAAAGTGTTATACTAAGAAAGTAGTTTCGCTGATTTACTTCAAACCTGTTGTGAGGTAAGTTAACGATGCCTTAACCACGCTGTTTGCTGAGCTTGACTCCGGGCAGTGTGGCTATTTTTTTGCAATGGTAAAAGGAAGCAAGTCATGACAAATCACATTGTATTATTTGAACCTCAAATTCCACAAAATACAGGCAATATCGCGCGTACTTGCGCTGCGACCAATTCTCCCCTCCACATCATCAAGCCAATGGGCTTTCCTATTGACGACCGCAAGATGAAGCGAGCTGGATTGGATTATTGGGATAAACTAGAGATTTATTTTTACGAGAGTTTGGAGGATTTCATGTCTCAGATGAAGGGCAAACTCTATCTGATCTCAAAATTTGCTGAGAAAGTGTATTCTGATGTGGATTTATCGACTAACGAAGACCATTATTTTCTATTTGGACGTGAAGACAAGGGCTTGCCTGAGAACTTTATGCGAGAACATCCTGAGAAAGCTCTCCGTATTCCCATGAATGATGAACATGTCCGCAGTCTCAATGTGTCTAATACCGTCTGCATGATTGTCTATGAGGCTCTCCGCCAGCAGAACTTTGCAGGTCTTGAGCTCGTTCATACCTATGAAGCAGATAAATTGAAATAAAAAATGAAAATGAAAATGAACAAAATGCTTGCGCTTGCAAGCGTTTTTTGTTATGATAAAAGAGTCTTCAGGGCAGGGTGAAATTCCCGACCGGCGGTAAATTTGACTATCTATTTTAGCTTTCTCGTCGTTGTCTTGTCTCGATATACTTTAAGTATTATCTTCGACTGCGACGCCTAGATAAATCTAAAATATCTTAGCCAAATAAGTCCGCGAGCGCAAGCTGATGTGGTGAGATTCCACAACCGACAGTATAGTCTGGATGGGAGAAGACGAAAGAATAGCTTTGTCTGTTCTGATAGATTTATAGCCGAATTGTAACCGCTTGCTTGAATTTCCTTAATAGAGTGAGAGGGAACTTTTGGGATATAAAAAGTGAGAATAGATAGAGGAATCCTTTCTAACTTCTTCTGATTTTATAGAAAATTGGAGGAACCTGTTATGACAAACACACGTCGACTTTCGACCATTGCAATTTTATCAGCCATCTCATTTGTGCTGATGTACTTTGACTTTCCGCTTTTACCAGCGGCATCTTTCCTCAAGATCGAATTTAGTATCTTGCCAGTCCTTGTGGGTCTGGTGGTCATGGATTTGCCTGCTGCTCTAGGAGTTCTCTTGCTTCGCTCACTCTTGAAATTGCTTCTTAACAGTCAGGGAGTGAATACTTACATTGGTTTGCCGATGAATATCGTAGCTTTGGGAGTTTTTGTCATCGTGTTTGCTTTGATTTGGAAAAAGGAACGGACAACCCTTCGTTTCCTACTAGGCTCTCTAGCTGGAACTATTGGCTTGACCGTGGCTATGTTGGTTCTCAACTATGTTTACGCTGTTCCTTTGTACGCTAAGTTTGCTAACTTTGATATTGGTAAAATTTTGGGACTTTCCAACTACCTAATGACTATGGTGTTGCCTTTTAACTTGATTGAGGGTGTAATCTTTTCCGTTTCATTCTGGTTGTTGTATGTTCTTTTGAAACCAACCTTAAAACATTATGAGAGATAAACAAACATTTTTAATGAAGGGCAGTTTTGCCCTTTTACTTTTCGTTATTCTTGGCTATATGGTCAAATTTTACCCTGAAACGTTGGTAAATTTTGATCAACCGATTCAGACGGCCGTTCGAGGAGACTTGCCAGATTACTTGACTATTCTTTTCAGGGCCATCACACGCTTGATTGATATCCCAGTGATTATCACTTGGGTTGTCATTACAGCTTTTGTCTTTTATCGTAAGCGATGGAAGATAGAAAGTTTCTTCATGCTGGGAAATCTGGCTTTGGCAGGTCTTTTAATTGTGACCTTTAAAAACATCTATCAGCGCCCTCGGCCGGCTATCTTACATCTAGTTGAGGAGAAGGGATTTTCCTTCCCGAGTGGGCATTCTCTGGCTGTAACCTTGATGGTCGGATCTCTGATTGTCATTCTTAGTCAACGGATTAAAGATCCAGTCTGGAGAAAAATCGTGCAAATTATTCTTGGCCTCTACCTAGTCAGTGTGCTGGTATCAAGGGTCTATCTGGGAGTTCATTACCCATCAGATGTTCTTGCCAGTCTCTGTGTAGGCTTGGGAGTCCTGTTTATCGAGTTTCCCTTCTATGATAAACTTCGCTTCCAATGGCGATTTAAAGGTAAGCAGAAGTGATGAAAAAGATAAAAAATTATACAAAGATAAGGATATAAAATATATATTTTAAACATGTTTTTGAAACTTGATGTACTTTAATAAATAAAGCAAGGAGGAATAAAGTGTGGACATGTTACTAGCGACACGCTTAAAAAACAAGAGAAAGGAATTAAAATTATCTCAAAAGGAATTGGCTAAGGGGATTTGTGAGCAAGGACAGATTAGCCGTATGGAGCAAGGTAAATACTCACCCGGGTCAGAATTACTCTTTCAGCTATCTAAGCGATTGAAGGTGAGCATGAATTATTTCTTTGAAGAGACTGAGGTTTCTAGCTTGGAAAATATTGATAAGTTTAAAGAACTATCTAAGAAGTTTTTGGATGAGAGGGAATATGAATCTCTCCATTACATCTATGAACTAGAAAAATCTAAACGTGCTCGTTTATCTGCTAAAGATCAGATTTATTTAGACTGGATTGATACATTAGTTCAATTCCATTATCTGAATCATCAAACAGAGGCAGTTGCGAAATTGGAAAAAATACTGTTGTCTCTGAAAAAATCTGATTTTTACTATCTACAGCTGGGAAATACCTTGGCTAATTTTTATTTTGATATGGGGCAGGAAGACACATATCAGGAGCTCTATCAACTTTTAAAAGAGAATATCCAGTCATTATCTGTTCATCATTTGGAACAATTAGAATTGATGATTAAATTCCGATATAACTATTGTAGATATTTGTGGTTGAATGAACAAACATCTGAAGCTATAGAAGAGATTACAGAAACAATAGCTATTTGTAAAAGATATAATAGTAGTTATCGATTAGCAGATTTGTATTGTTTATTGGGAAATATAAGTGTGGGATTTGCTGAAAAGGATAGGATACTAGGTTTTTATCAAGTATCTTATCAGCTTTACAAGCACGAAGAGAACCAGAGAATGATGATGGAAATTGAGAAGGAAATGAAATTATTGGAAAGTGAAGATTAAGAAAAAGATTTGTATTTTTAGATAACTTAAATTCATATTTCAAAAAAAATAAGAAATCTACATAAAAATTATTGACAAACTAAAATTGATGTGTTAGAATATCGTCAATAGTTAAGGAGGTTTAGAAGATGAAAAGATTTCAAGTTGTCAAGCTATGTATATTAATTGCTTTATTGCTTCTATTTCTATTTAATGTGTTAAGTGGCTCTTTATCTGTAACAACTAGAGGAGTTGATCCAGGACCAGCATATGGAATTTCACTTTAAAGATATCCAACATATCGCTTCATAAACAGAATTGAGTTTTACTTTCAAAAATAAATCAGATTCTGATGGAGGATTTAGTCCTTAAGTGTTGTATTAGTGTATTGAGACTTCATTTATCTGGATGTTGAAGTTTTGCTTGTGAGATTTATCTAAAAAACTCTTTAACTATATTTATAAAGGCTTTATAGAATTTTCCTTTCCGGAAAAAGAATTCTAAATAAAATTAGGAGAATTACCATGGAAACATTGTCAAATCTTGAGATGTTACCAGTTGCACCTCTTCCTACGCAAGTTGAAAGATTATGCGACTTTACATGCTCGGTTACAGTCGGTTAGTCTTAAATGCTTTTAGAACCTCTTCTTATTGAAATGTTGATGTCTGCATATAAAATATTTCATAATTCTTTATAGTTTGACAGTTCATTTTTAAGAAGTTCAAGTTTAATAGGCGCTTTCATGTATTTAATCAATTGTAGATTATTTACGAAAGTTTAAGATAGTTTAATTATATAGGAGAGGTGGGTTAGTCTACTTCTCTTTCTTTATATACGAGGAGTAATTAATGGATGTTCTTGAGAATTCAATACAACAATTTGATTCTAAAGTTAAGTATGTTTCTTCTGACTGGGTTTATTTTGGCTATAATAAGAATTTATCAGATTCGGGATGGAAAATTCACATAAGTTCACAAATGAAAGATGCGGTTAGTATCTTTACACTAGTAGCATCTTTTTTACGCGAAATTGAATGTTCATTTAAAGTTGTTAAGGATATTGAAAGTTTAAAAAAGATTAACTCTCCACGAGAAACGTCACCTATAGCCAATAAATTTATGACAATTTATCCTGCAAATGATAAGCAAGCTCGTGAAATAATATTAGCGTTACGTGAGAAACTTGCTATATATTTTTCTCCAAGAATATTGTCTGATTTTCAATGTGGAAAACATTCACCGCTGCACTATAGATTTGGTTCATTTAAAAAAATACAAGAATATGACGAAAAAAATCACAAAATTATTTATTTGTTGAAAAACGAGGAGGGGAATTGGGTAGAAGATGTTCGTAAAAATTTTCCTGTGATACCTGATTGGAAGGAGGATCTTTTTACTCCAGAAGAGAAACAGGAGTTATTTGGAGAGATAGGGAGAATACCTGAGAATCATTTAATAAATAACTATAAATTTGAAATAATATTAAAAAAATCTAACAGAGGGAATGTATATAGAGCTAAAAAGAAAGATACTGGGGAAAAAGTTATTGTGAAACAAGTGCGCCCTTTTGTCAGCAACGATGTTGAGGGGAAGCATTTTGCTATCGCTGAGATAAAAAATGAAGCTAATATGTTGAAGATATTAGATTCTCAGCTTTATACGGCAAACTTTATAGATGAGTTTGAAGTTGATGGAGACTATTTTGTTGTTCAAAGTTTTATTGAAGGATATAGTTATTTTGATTTAATTGGGGAAGAAAGGTTTTCTTATAGAACAAAATTAAAATTAATAGATAATTTAATATCAATTGTTAATTCTATTCATAGTTTAGGATATAAGATTGTAGACTTATCGCCTACAAATTTTATTTATAGAGAAGATGGTTCTATATTTTTAATAGATTTAGAGAATGTATCTCTGATAAAAGATGTACGACGATATGTAAAAACCCCTTTTATGGTAAATCCAGATAATGACCTATCTGAGAGTTCGATTAATCAAGATTATTTTGCTGTAGCCATGACTAGTTTTGCTATTTTGGTTGGTAGAACATTAGCTTTTTCGCCGGGAGACAATCTGTACGATATTAGTTGTATTGATAAAATAAAACAAGCGTTACGAATCGCTAAAAATATGGAATATATATCAGAGAGTGTGTATTACTGGTTGATTTATCTGTTGAATTTAAGTGAAGCGAAAGAATCTACTAATATAATAAAGAAAATTAATGAAATTGAAATTTTGAATATTGATATGTCAGAGGTGGATTTTAATGTTAGTTGTTATGATTTTAAAAAGGAATCTGAGAAAATAGCACATTTTATTTTATCCCAAAATATTGATAGCACAGGTCGTCTTTTACCTTCAAATGAATTTGGAGAATTTGTTAACCCGATATCTTTTCAGCACGGACTGTCTGGTTATATAATATTTGTTACTCAATGTTTATCGTCTTCTGAACTGAAGTTAGTTAAGCAATGGGTTCAAAAGATAGAAATAACAAGAGATAGCAAGAGTTATCTGTATCAAAATTCATTGTATTTTGGTGCGTCAGGATTTTTATGGGCTTTAATATTATTGTTTGAAAGAACAGGTGATATTTTTTATAAAAATAAAGCTACTACTCTAGTAAGTGAAATATTGTTAGGTTATAATGATATTAGCGAACAGGATTTTGTTTTAGGAAAAGCAGGTGTTTTGCTATCTCTTATGAGGTATTATGAGTTGGAAGGAACCGCCTATCTTGAAGAATTTATCCATACTGCAATTTCTGAACTTCAAGAGGAAATCGGTCAGGATTTTTCACAATATAATTCCTTGTTTGATTATAGTTTTGCTCATGGAAAAGCAGGAATAGCATATGTTTTGAATGAATATAAAATTTTATTTGATAGTAAGAAATTTGATTCCATAATAAGTATTTTTACAGAAGAAATTGCAAAAATATTATCACAAGAAATTTTGAAAAATAAAAATAGTTACAATAATTTAGAGCTATCTTGGTGTGATGGACTATCAGGGTTGATTCTATATCTTTGTTTGGTCGAACCTCTAAAATACTCTAAGTTAATTTCGGAGGCTAGAGTGGTGATTCTTAACCACCACCTGAGTATGGAAACATGTTATTGCCATGGCATTGCTAGTCTGTTACAAACTTATGCGTATGTATTTGGAGATAAAGATAAGAATGATATAGTTCAGTTGCTTCTTACTAAGTCTTTTAGAAAGTATGATGAACTTCTTGTTTTTCAAAGTGAGAATCGAAATTACGATTATTTTGATTTTGGTATTGGAACTTTGGGAATATATTGGGCACTGTTAGAATTTCAATTTCCTTTTGAACTGAAGAAGGAGGCGATTCAATGAATACTTTTTTGACTAATAAAAGTTATCGAATGTTGCTGATTAATCAATGGGTTTCGTCATTTGGGGATACGCTGTTTTATATTTCCTTTATTTCGTATGTATCGGGATATAAATTTGCTTCATTAGCTGTTCTTTGTATAACAGTTTCGGAGACTTTGCCACAGATTTCTCAGTTGTTCACAGGTGTTATTGCCGATTTTCAAAAAAATCGTGTCGCAAAATATATTGCTATATTGGCAAGTAAGTTTCTGCTTTATACTCTATTGACACTGTTTGTAGCGGATAAGAACTTCTCTATGGGGATGGTTCTCCTTATTTGCGGAATCAATCTTTTATCAGATACCATGAGTTATTTTGCGGGTGCTATGATTTCTCCTTTGTATGTGAGGATTATCGGAGATGATATGACAGATGCTATGGGGTTTAGACAGGCAACTGCTGGTGTAGTTAATATTCTCAGCAACCTTATAGGTGGAGTTTTGATTGGGGTTATCAGTCTTCAGATGTTTGTAGGTTTGAATGCTTTGACCTTTCTTTTTGCACTGTTGGGTGTGGTGCTTATTCGTACTTCTTTGAGAGATATTGAGGGACAGATGGAGGTTGGTAAAAGATTAACCGCAAAATCTTTTGGAGAGCATTTCCTCCATTCAATGAAGATATTGTCAAGTTTTCCAGCAATCATCAAATTAATATTCATTGCAGCTATGAACCAAGTGATTTTAAGTATTATTACCCCTTTAACGACCTTGATGTTGATCCATCATCCATTTATCTTCCTTGACACTGGGCAATCCATTGCAGTCTTGTCCGTGGTTATTTTTTCAGGAACGATTGTGGGAAGTTTTCTGAGCGGAAGTATCTTAAAAAATATTCCCATAAAAATGATTGCTTACTTTGAAGAAATTATGCATCTCTGTATTCTCTTTTCTTGGTTGACCAATCAGTTTCTCCTTTTATTGGCAGTTGTCTTCTTATGCGCAGTTGCTGTAGGAATGATGGGACCTCGGATTTTCAACCTTGTATTTTCGATGGTTCCAGAGGAAGTTATGGGAACCATACAGTCAGTGCTTGGAGTGTTTAATGTTGTTGTACCAGGAATTCTTAGTATGCTCATCGTTGCATTAGCGAGTGCTACAAACCTAAAAACCACAGTGATTCCACTTTTTATTTTTGTGTTGACTGCCTTAGCGATTGTGAGAGCAATGAAAATAGAGTAATAGTAGTATGAACTATTGTCTCTTTTGTGGATGGGAGTCTTGTTTATCGAATTTCCTTTCTATGATAAGCTCCGCTTCCAATGGCGATTTAAAGGTAAGCAGAAGTGAGTATCAAATTCCTTTGAGGAGAAAGAAATGAAAGTCAGTATAGCAGATCTTCATCCGACTCAACTATATTTATCAGAAAAGAAGTTGCAAGATATTCAGATGCTTTACCAGTCGGCAGAAACAAACCAAGTCGATCCAATCAGTATTCTTGCCTTTGGAGATTGCTTGTTGATTACAGATGGGCATCACAGGGCTTATCAGGCTTTATTGGCAGGTAGGGATACGATTTCTGCTGAGTGGGATAGAGATGGTGGGGATGAGCTATATCATCTCTATGCGCAAGCTTGCGAAGAAAGAAAAATTTACTCTGTTCTGGATTTAAAAAATCATATCTTACCTCAAGATGAGTATGAAGTAAAATGGTATAACTGGTGTGATGGTTTTAATCAAGCAGCAACTCTCTTATTGAAAAGGAAAGCAGATGAAACGGATTTTACAAATAGATAATGCACTGCGTCTTGTTCCTTATTATAAGGTCAATCATTGTGAGAAAGCTTTTGCTTGGTATCAGGATGTGAACTTGGTTCACCTCGTAGATGGTGTGAAGAGACCTTATAGTCAAGAAACTTTGGAAGCCATGTATTCCTATTTGGATCAGCATGGTGAACTTTTTTGGATTGAAGTCAAGGAGAAGGGGAAATGGTTTCCAATTGGAGATGTTACACTATCTCAGGATAATCTCCCCATTGTGATTGGGAATTCCGCTTACCAACATCAAGGACTTGGGAAAAAGATTCTAAGTGCTTTGATTGAATTGGCTCGAGTAAAAGGATGGAAAGAATTGAGAGTCAAGGAAATCTACACCTACAATCATGCTTCTAGGAGGTGTTTCAAGTCGCTTGGATTTGTGGAAAATGGAGCAACAGAAAAAGGAATGAGTTTTATATTGAAATTAGTCTAATCTAACTTGTTTTTTAACTCAAAATCTGATAAACTAAGTGGTAATTGAATAGGAATCTGCAAGACTAGTATCCCAAGGGAAGTATATCAGGGAGGAGAGCCGTGACTGCAAGCTCTCTATATGAAAGCTGGGTGAATTCACTTGCGCATGGATTTAGAAATGAAGGTCTGACTTGTCAGATGAAAACGGATGGTACCGCGTGTCAACGCTCCGAGTGGAGTTTTTGGCATGTGGTTTTCTTTTTATCTACGAGAGACTGATGGAGGAATTATGTCAACTATTGAAGAACAATTAAAAGCGCTTCGTGAAGAAACGCTGGCTAGCTTGAAGCAGATTTCTGCTGAAAATGAAAAAGAGATGCAAGATTTGCGTGTTTCTGTCCTTGGTAAAAAGGGTTCGCTCACTGAAATCCTCAAAGGGATGAAAGATGTCTCTGCTGAGATGCGTCCAATCATTGGGAAACACGTCAATGAGGCTCGTGATGTCTTGACAGCAGCCTTTGAAGAAACAGCTAAGCTCTTGGAAGAAAAGAAAGTCGCTGCACAGTTAGCTAGCGAGAGTATCGATGTGACGCTTCCAGGTCGTCCAGTTGCTACTGGTCACCGTCATGTTTTGACACAAACTAGTGAAGAAATCGAAGATATTTTCATCGGGATGGGTTACCAAGTCGTGGATGGTTTTGAAGTGGAGCAAGACTACTATAACTTTGAACGTATGAACCTTCCAAAAGACCACCCAGCTCGTGATATGCAGGACACATTCTATATCACAGAAGAGATCTTACTCCGTACCCATACGTCTCCAGTTCAAGCGCGTGCTATGGATGCCCATGATTTCTCTAAAGGTCCTTTGAAAATGATCTCACCAGGGCGTGTCTTCCGTCGTGATACGGACGATGCAACCCACAGTCACCAGTTCCACCAAATCGAAGGCTTGGTTGTTGGGAAAAATATCTCTATGGCTGATCTTCAAGGAACCCTTCAATTGATTGTGCAAAAAATGTTCGGTGAAGAGCGTCAGATCCGTCTGCGTCCATCTTACTTCCCATTTACAGAGCCATCTGTTGAGGTGGATGTTTCTTGCTTCAAGTGTGGTGGAGAAGGCTGTAACGTATGTAAGAAAACAGGTTGGATCGAAATTATGGGTGCCGGTATGGTTCACCCACGTGTCCTTGAGATGAGTGGCATCGATGCGACTGTTTACTCTGGATTTGCCTTTGGTCTTGGACAAGAGCGAGTAGCTATGCTCCGTTACGGAATCAACGATATTCGTGGCTTCTACCAAGGAGATGTTCGCTTCTCAGAGCAGTTTAAATAATGATTAGAAAAGTAGAAATGGCAGATGTTGAGGTGTTGACTAAAATAGCCAAACAAACCTTTCGTGAAACATTTGCTCATGATAATACGGAAGAGCAGTTACAGGAATACTTTGAAGATGCTTATAGTCTGAGAGTTTTGTCAACTGAGTTGGAAAATCCAGAATCTGAAACCTATTTCATTATGCATGAAGAGGAGATAGCTGGTTTTCTCAAGGTCAACTGGGGAAGTGCTCAAACTGAGAGAGAATTAGAGGATGCTTTTGAAATTCAACGCCTCTATGTGCTACAAAAATTCCAAGGATTTGGATTCGGTAAGCAACTGTTTGAATTTGCTCTTGAACTTGCTACAAAAAATAGTTTTTCTTGGGCTTGGCTAGGTGTTTGGGAGCATAATACAAAAGCTCAAGCGTTTTATAATCGATATGGTTTTAAAAAATTTAGCCAACATCATTTTATGGTTGGTCAAAAAGTAGATACGGATTGGTTACTGAAAAAGAAATTAAGGTAAGAAGAGGATTCTTCTATTGAAATGATAGGAAAGGAAAAGAACCAGAGTGGCAACTGTCATTCTGGAGAACTAAATTATGCTTGTATCTTATAAATGGTTAAAAGAATTGGTGGACATTGATGTGCCATCACAAGAGTTGGCTGAAAAAATGTCAACTACAGGGATCGAGGTAGAAGGTGTCGGATCACCGGCTGCTGGTCTCTCAAAAATTGTCGTCGGTGAGATCTTGTCTTGCGAAGATGTGCCAGAAACTCACCTCCATGTTTGTCGGGTTAACGTTGGCGAAGAAGAAGCCCGTCAAATCGTTTGTGGTGCCCCAAATGTTCGTGCTGGCATCAAGGTTATGGTGGCTCTTCCAGGAGCTCGCATCGCTGATAACTACAAAATCAAAAAAGGAAAAATCCGTGGTCTTGAGTCACTTGGGATGATCTGTTCACTTGGTGAATTGGGAATTTCTGACTCAGTTGTGCCAAAGGAATTCGCAGATGGCATCCAAATCTTGCCAGAAAATGCCGTTCCAGGTGAGGAAGTCTTCTCATATCTAGACTTGGATGATGAAATCATCGAACTTTCTATCACACCCAACCGTGCAGATGCCCTTTCTATGCGTGGAGTGGCTCACGAAGTGGCAGCTATCTATGACAAGGCAGTCAACTTTAAAGAATTTACTCTTTCAGAAACTGACCAAGCTGCAGCAGATGCTCTTTCTGTGGGCATTGAGACAGACAAGGCGCCTTACTATGCCGCTCGTATCTTGGACAATGTGACTATCGCACCAAGTCCACAATGGTTGCAAAACCTTCTCATGAATGAAGGTATCCGTCCTATTAACAACGTGGTGGACGTGACAAACTACATCCTGCTCTACTTTGGTCAACCAATGCATGCTTTTGACTTGGATACCTTTGAAGGGAGTGACATCCGTGTGCGTGAAGCGCGTGCTGGTGAAAAATTGGTGACCTTGGATGGTGAAGAACGTGACTTGGACGTGAATGACCTAGTCATCACTGTCGCAGACAAGCCAGTAGCTCTTGCAGGTGTCATGGGTTGTCAAGCAACAGAAATCTCTGAGAAATCTAGTCGTGTCGTCCTTGAAGCTGCAGTCTTCAACGGAAAATCTATCCGTAAGACCAGCGGTCGTCTTAACCTTCGTTCTGAGTCATCTTCTCGCTTTGAAAAAGGGATCAATGTGGCAACAGTCAATGAAGCCCTTGATGCGGCGGCTAGCATGATTGCAGAACTTGCTGGTGCAACGGTTCGTAAGGGGATCGTTTCAGCAGGGCAACTTGATACTTCTGATGTGGAAGTTTCTTCAACGCTTGCTGACGTCAACCGCGTCCTTGGTACAGAACTTTCTTACGCGGATGTAGAAGACGTCTTCCGTCGTCTTGGCTTTGGTCTTTCTGGAAATACAGATAGCTTTACAGTCAGCGTCCCACGTCGTCGTTGGGATATCACAATCGAGGCAGACCTCTTTGAAGAAATCGCTCGTATCTATGGATATGACCGCTTGCCAACCAGTCTTCCAAAAGACGATGGTACAGCTGGTGAATTGACTGCGACACAAAAACTTCGTCGTCAAGTTCGTACGATTGCTGAAGGAGCAGGTTTGACAGAAATCATTACCTACGCTCTGATAACGCCTGAAAAAGCAGTTGAGTTCACAGCTCAACCAAGTAACCTTACAGAACTCATGTGGCCAATGACCGTGGATCGTTCTGTCCTCCGTCAAAATATGATCTCAGGTATTTTGGATACGGTGGCCTATAACGTGGCTCGTAAGAATAAAAACTTGGCCCTTTACGAGATTGGAAAAGTCTTTGAACAAACAGGCAATCCAAAAGAAGAACTTCCAAATGAAATCAACAGCTTTGCCTTTGCCTTGACAGGCTTGGTGGCTGAAAAAGATTTCCAAACAGCAGCAGTTCCAGTTGATTTCTTCTATGCTAAGGGAATCCTAGAAGCATTATTTACTCGCTTGGGACTTGAAGTGACCTATACAGCAACAGCTGAGATTGCTAGCCTTCACCCAGGACGTACAGCCGTGATTTCATTCGGTGACCAAGTTCTTGGTTTCCTTGGCCAAGTGCATCCAGTCACTGCTAAGGCTTACGATATTCCAGAAACGTATGTAGCTGAGCTTAACCTTTCAGCCATCGAGGCTGCCCTTCAACCAGCTGCTCCATTTGTGGAAATCACGAAATTCCCAGCAGTCAGCCGTGACGTTGCCCTTCTCCTTAAGGCAGAAGTCACTCATCAAGAAGTTGTGGATGCTATCCAAGCTGCCGGCGTGAAACGTTTGACAGATATCAAACTATTTGACGTCTTCTCAGGCGAAAAATTGGGACTTGGTATGAAGTCAATGGCCTATAGCTTGACCTTCCAAAATTCAGAAGACAGCTTAACGGACGAAGAAGTCGCACGCTACATGGAAAAAATCCAAGCTTCTCTCGAAGAAAAAGTCAATGCAGAAGTGCGTTAAGTTATTAGAGTTTGAAATAAAAATTTAGACTTAAACATAAAAAACGAATAAAACTAGTTTTCTGGAGAGTCAGAATTCTGTTTTGTTCGTTTTTTGTTTTTGAATTTTAAGTCTTGTTAGTGTGAGTGAGGTTGTTCTTATATGTTTTCTTGATTTCAATCTACTCTTCTAAAATTTTTTCAAACAAGGTCAGCTTCGCCTTTCTGTAGATATGTTGAGGTTGGTCAAAAAATAAATTTCAGGAGAAAATGAAGTCAATATTTCAACAATAAAATGCATAATAGAAAGATTAGTTCATAACGATTGATTTATAAAATGAAAAGGAGTATAATGAATTAAGCCACTCTAAAATATACATAAATATTTTAGGGGGGGCTTTTTATTTGCCCTTCAGGATGTATATTAACCGATAATCATCGGAAAAGGAGTAAATTTATATATGTTTTATAAAGGTAATGAAGATAGAGAAAAACGCTTGCGGTTTTCGATTCGTAAGGTTAGTTTTGGAGCAGCTAGTGTTGCAGTAGCAGCCTTGTTCATGTTTCCAGGAAATGGGACAGTGTCTGCCACAGAGCAAGGTGTAACCCCTACTAATGAGGGAACTCAAAGCTCACCACTGAAAGACCCAGATGTCCAGAATGGAACCTACGGGGCGACTCCAGTAGTCAGTCAGTTGGATGGAAATTCTGGTAGCAGTGAGACTACTGCTCCGAAAGCTCAAGCAGACACAACTACTCCAACACCTGCTGACTCAAGCTCAACATCAGTGGAGTCAGCTCCTGCTTCAAAAGTTCAAGACGAAACACCTGCTCCAACTCCTGCTGACGAAAGTGTAGCATCCGTAACTCCAGCTTCTGCTTCAGCAACAGAAGAAGTAGAAGAAAAAGCTACATCTAATCTGGATAAAAAACAGCTGGAAGAGTACGTAGCAGAAATTGATGCTAAATTAGCCTCAGGTAGCTATGAAAATAAAACAGATGAAAGCGTCGCAACCCTTAAAGAACATTTAGAATTAGCAAAACTTGCCCTAACAACAGCCAAAAGTCAAGAGGAGTTAACAAAAGCTTATAGAAGACTCTTTACAACAGCGAACAGCGGTTTACGTAGTAAGCCTAAAGCGCAAGTGGAAAGTCCTAAACTAGATACTACAGAAGGAAAAGCGACTGTCGGTAAGAAAGCCAGCAATACTGAGAAAGCTACAGGAACCAACTCTATAGCAAACTCAGGACAACATGATACACGTAATGGACAAGCCCTAGATAGAAACAACCCATTCCGAACAGATGGGACAACGACTGATACTGATCCAGCTGCACATCAAGTGTTTGAAGGCACAAGTGATGATGATAGTGTAGAAGAGCTTGCTAGAAAACTTCGTGCTTTGGATGATACGGTTGAAAATAACAAGAAAGTTTCTGAGGAATTGGATTCTCTCGGAGCGGCTACAGGTGTTGCAAAAGGAACTGTCCAGAATATAAATGAATTTGGTGGTTGGACTGCTATAACAGATTCAGAAGGGAATGGGAAGTTTGCTATTGCAAGAAAAACAGATAAGGGTGTTTTTCCTCTTGAAACGATAAATACCGTTAGAAATGTTAATAATAACGTAACTGCGACCTATCTCAGAGAGCAAGCACTCGATAGAACTGCAGATTATATGCTGTTCTTATCGGAAGTTAGAACGAAAGCAAGTGAAAATGAGCCAACCTTCAATGGACAAGCTTATCGAGAGAGTGGTTTAGGAAGGGGTTTAGCATATGGTCTTAAAGGCTATAATGGTATTCAAAAGACCTTTAAAGCATATTCACCAGACAGTGGTTCAAAAGTTAAAATAACATTTAAAACAGGATATTCTGGTGACATTGATGGAACAAAAGCGAAGTATAGGGTGCAAGTTTTTACTTCGGCGTCATCTACTAATCCAGTGTATGATGTAACTTTTGATCCACAAAATAATACAACTAATGCGGATATGACAGTACTTAAGGCTTCAGATGGTAGCAGTGTCACGAGGGAATCCATACAAGGAAGAGCTCCCCTGAATAAGCAAAATATTGAAGATCAAATGGCACAAGCAGGCTATACCCCAAATGGAGTGGCAGGTAAATTTACTAGTAGAGAAATCGAATTACCAGCAGGTGTAACAGACTATACTGTGAAAATAAGTTCTGCTGACAATGATCGATTAGGTATGGGATACCAAGCACTGCATCGCCACTATGCTCTGCCTATCTCTGGTCTTGACTTCCATGTGACACAAGACACAGGGGAAGTAGCTAAGGAACTGTTGAAAAAAGTCTATCTCAAACTGAAGGAAACGGAAGAGAAAGATAAGACTTTTAAAACAGCAGAATCTCAGCAGAATTATGAAGCAGAGTTGCAAAAAATTGATCAATTATTAAAAGAACCTACAAAATCAGCGACTGATTATAAAAATTTCCTTACAGATGTATTAATCAAAAAACAAGAGTTAGCTAATTCGAGTCAGGAAGCATCTATTAAGTCTAACGCTACAGATGAAATTGATAAGGCAGTAGCAACCAAAATCCAAGCCATTGAAGGCAATGCCAAACTTTCAGAGGCAGACAAAGCGAAAGCCAAGGACGCAGTGACAGCTGCAGCTAATGCCGCAAAAGTGGCGATTGTAGCAGCACAAAATCCAGCGGAAGTAACTGAAAAAGAAGCAGCCGGTAAACAAGCCATTTCAGCTGTTCCAGAAGTTGGTAAAGAACAAGCTAA
>NZ_JVLI01000102.1:0-12185 GCF_001072315.1 Streptococcus pseudopneumoniae
TAGCACAGGAAGTGATTTTTTGCGCTTTTTTACTGTTTTTTTTCAAATAAAAAGACAAGAAAGTTAGATTTAATAACCTATTTTAATGAAGAAGTAGCTAATAAGAGTATTTTTGCTAAGATTTACGATATGAAAAGTTTACATAATGCAATTATTTAATACCCATTCATAGTGTGATATAATATTGTTAATAACTAAAAACACCTCAAAATATAAAAAAGGGGAGAATTTTATGGCTAAAAAGAATCAATCTAATCGTCTAACTAACCAACATAAAGATTCAAGAGGAGTAGTAGGTATATTCGGAGAAGATGCAAAATCTCATGATATTGCCGTAGGCACTATCTCTCATCTAGTAAAATCGAAACTAGAGGAATTATATCCGATGTTAGAGTTTAGATTTAGAAAATCAGTTAGTAAAAAGGAGATTAATCATTATCTTAGTAAACTGGATAAAGATTTAGGAAAAACTTTATTTACACAGAATGCAAGTATTATTCCTGACGGCGGTATCATTGAGGTAAAAGATGATTCAGGCAGTTGGCGTGTAGTTCTAGTAACAGAAGCTAAACATCAAGGAAAAGATATTGAAAATATTAAATCAGGTAAACTAGTAGGAAAAAACAACGACCAAGATTTAATGGCTGCCGGAAATGCTATTGAACGCTCACATAAAAATATTGCTGAAATAGCAAATTTTATGCTATCCGAGGAACATTTCCCTTATATCATTTTTCTAGAAGGTTCTAATTTTTTAACGCAAACTATTTCTGTAATACGCCCAGATGGACGGTCTGTGGTACTTGAACATGACTCAGGAATACTAAACCGCTTAGACAGACTAACTGCCGCTAATTACGGCATGCCAATCAATACTAATTTGTGCAAAAATAAATTTATAAAAAATAAAGACAAATCAATAATGCTTCAAGCAACCTCTATCTACACAACTGGTGATGGAAGTCACTGGAAGCCTCAGGAAATGTTTAATATAATGTTAGATGTGGCTCAGACTTCTCTTAAAGTTTTGGGAAGCGATATTTTTAACCAATTAACAAGGAGTATGGAATAAGATAATGAGAAAAAACGAAAATGATTTTTTAAGAAAGGCAAAAAAAAATAAAAATGATGAGTTCTATACTCAACTACAAGATATAGATAGGGAGTTACAACATTACAAGGTACATTTCAAAAACAAAATTATATTTTGCAATTGTGATGACCCCAGAACTAGCAATTTTTATAGATATTTTGCTCAAAATTTTAATGAACTTGGTTTGAAAAAGCTGATTGCATCCTGTTATATCGAACAACAATTTGATTTATTTAGCTTAAATTCAGAAATTTCAAATGGCTTTTACTATGAATACACTGGGAAAAAAGAAGAGATCATTATTCCCAGTCTAAATGACGTGACATTTTTTAAAGGTGACGGTGATTTCCGCAGTGAGGAAAGTATGAAACTATTAAAAGAAGCAGATATAGTGGTAACAAATCCACCATTTTCCCTTTTCAGAGACTTCCTTGCACAAGTTGTTCAATATGATAAACAATTTTTAATCATTGGCAATATTAATGCTATTACTTACAAAGAAACTTTTAAACTCATAGAAAACAATAAAGTTTGGATGGGGATAAATATGGGACGTGGTATTTCTGGATTTATCGTTCCAGACCACTATGAACTCTATGGGACAGAAACCACTATAAATGAACGTGGTGAAAGAATTGTTTCCCCTAATAACTGTTTATGGCTAACAAATTTAGATAATTTCAAAAGGCACCAGGACATTATTCTTACCAAAAAGTATAAAAATAATGAAGACCAATATTTAACCTACGATAATTACAACGGTATCAATATCAATAAAACAGTAGATATTCCTTATGATTATCGAGGAGTTATGGGAGTTCCAATAACTTTTCTTCATAAGTTTAATCCAAATCAATTTGAAATTGTTGGATTCCGAAAAGGAGATGACGGAAAAGATTTATCAATAAATGGTAAGAGCACTTATTTTAGGATATTAATTAAAAATAAGAAGTTTCAAACGACTAAATAGGCTGGTAGTATGATGAGTTTTACGAGCAAACAAATATCTAATTTTTTGGATGATAAAATTTTATTTCGATTTACAATTAACAGTAACATACTATAAACTTCAACGAACGTGAAGCGATTTTTACTTTTGATCAAATTGAAAAAGTAATAAAAACTAATTTTGATTATTGGAAGATTGTTTCAGAAAAAGCACCATCTAATTATTATTCAAATTGGCAAATCATGAATAATAAGATAAATGGCATAAGGAAATTTCTTTCTGAGATTAACGACTTAAATACGGATACTATAAATAACTATCTTTATTATAACTTGTCAAGTAGTCGTGAAACTACTGAGCAAGGGAAGCTTGTTTACATACTATCAATTGATTCACCTATTGATAAAGATTTAGAAATTCGAAAAATAAAGAGTTTTGTTTCATTCTATATAGAGCAAACAACAGACAATCTTACAGAAGCGATAAGAAGTTACATCTATCTCTCCAAGAATATAAGTTCTATAGGCAATTATTTTTCAAGCTCTTATCCATACCAATTCTATCCGGCTCTGTATTTACTTAGAAAACAGTTCTCTAATATTAGGGAAAATATATTCGACTTTGAAAAAAATATTATATATCCATTAACCAGTAAGTTACAAGAAATTTCTGATAATTCTAATGAACAATATAAAGAAATTACCTCTTTTATCGAAAACAGATACAATGATATTCAACAACAATTTGATGATAAGGCCATAGAATTAAAAGAGTTTCAAAGCTCAATAAATCGTTGGCAAAAGGAAAAGAAAGATAAACTTGAACATTTAGAGGAGACTTATAAGAATAAACTATCATTGGAGGCACCTGAACAACTCTGGAATAAACGTGCTACAGAATATATAAAGCAGGCTAGAAATTGGACTATCATCCTTATTGTAACTGTACTAGCTTTAATTTTTACTTCGACAAAATTAATTACAATTATACATAATTATTCTTTAGATATCATCAAAGAAATTCCTTTTCTTTCAGAATCATTCGTATTTATTTCTGTTATTTCTTTCTTTATCTATATAATTAGAATACTGGTAAAAATCGTAATGTCAAATCATCATTTAGCCACCGAATACAAACAGAAAGCAGCTTTAACTAGATTTTATCAATCTTTGACTTATGCTGGTACAAATATTGATAAAGAGGAAAGACTAATCATTATTAATTCATTATTTAGTAGAATTGATACAGGTCTTATTAAAGTAGATAACACAAATGATAACGAGGTAATTCTAGCAATTTTGTCTAAGAATATAAAATAAGAGGCTGAGCAAAAAGAATTTAAAGTCAAACAAACGCATATTGTCAAGTGTTGAAAAGACTCGATAATATGCGTTTTATTGCAGAAAATTTTACTTCTTTTTCTCCTAACATTGAGTTTTTTTGCCATCTTCTTTAACTAAACAATAACTGACGAATCCCTGCCAAATCTTCCATATCCAAGTCGTTTTTTAAATAATAAACTGGGGTCTGTTCCTTCTTATGAATCGGGTTATTGGTAACCAGCAAATCATAATGCCGACTAGGCTCATAGGCTTCAATGCTAATAAAACGATTGTATTCCAAATACCGTTTCAAAATGGCTGCCATCCTTGAAAAGACAAGAAAACCAGATGTCAAATCCAGACCAATCCGCATATGCTGGCCACCATTTTCAGCCATATATTCGATTAACTGGAGCCATTCCCAGAGAATTTTCTTATCCAAATCCGTCCCCTGCTGAAAGGCAGGTAGAGCATGAAAAATCTCCTCTGCCGTTCCCCTAAAATCATGTTCCATCAACAAATAAGGATGACGATTCTCTAACTGGTACTTGTAGCGGTCCTGTAAAATATAGCCCTTATAGAGATAGACTTGAGCGCAAAGCTGACTGAGTTCATAGGTAACGTGATCCTCTGTATAATCACCCAGCAAC
Organism: Streptococcus pseudopneumoniae; assembly: GCF_001072315.1. Lineage (GTDB taxonomy): Bacteria > Bacillota > Bacilli > Lactobacillales > Streptococcaceae > Streptococcus > Streptococcus pseudopneumoniae_R. Next base: position 4,015 of record NZ_JVLI01000102.1, read on the forward strand.
TCCTCCTTCTTCATCTCTTGAATCAATTGCGTCAGCAAATCTGCCAACTGCCCTCCAAAACCAAGGATATACTCCATAGTATGAAGAGGAAGAATGCGATGAGATAGGAGGAAAGAGAAGAAAATCATCATCTCCCCATCCTCAGTTCCTAGAGGAAGGTGTTTCCCAGCAAAAAAGGACGGAGCCTTTCGATGCAAACGAAGGTAGAAAATATTGTCAAAATACCCTCGCATTTTCTCTTCTATCACTTGAAACTGACAGGCATTGACACGAAGACGTTGCTGACTGATATGAGACCAGAGAACCAAGTCCAATTTCTGCCCCGAGGATAAACTCGCACCGCAGATTTCTTCTAGAGTGGCAATCTCCTGCTTTCTCTCTGGTTTCTGCATGTGGCCTTCCCATTCCTGACTGGACCAGACCTTGCGGAAAAGACAGAAATAGAAATAGCGAATCTGATGCTCTGGACCTCGCCAACGTCCATTTTGGATAGATAAATCAAATTCTGACAAAATCTGATTTAAACTAGCCAAATGGCGGCCAAGCGTTGCCTCACTAATCACCAATTCTTGAGCCATCTGATGGGCTAAAAACTGTTGGTGGTAGAGAAGATAAACCAAAATCTGGTATTTAACAGCATTCTCCAAAAACAGACTCCGAATATCTCTCCCCTTGGTAGTTGCACCGATTGACAGACGCAAATTTTCATCTTCTAAAGAGATCTTCATCTCTAAGCCACTGTCTAAAGCCTTATCATTGAGCAGGGTGACATATTTGGTTAGAGTTGCTTTTGAAAATCTTGTTTCCTCCATTACAGCCTTGACGGTCGTCTGAGACTCTTGTAATAGAAAGGAAAGGATTGAAAATTGGCCAGATTCAGCCTTTTCCATCAAATCTCCTAAATACATTTGTTACCCCTTTCATTTTCTACCTTAAGCATAGCATAAATCTTACAAATGCTGAAATAATCTGTTTCTCTTTTTATTTTCATGCTGATTTCCTGGTCCATTATCCTGAAAATCAGCAAACACACGGCTCCCCCTTTGGGCATTTTTATGCTAAAATAGTAGCTATGGATAAAATTATTAAAACTATATCAGAAAGCGGAGCCTTTCGTGCTTTTGTCCTTGACAGCACAGAAACAGTCCGCACTGCTCAAGAAAAACACCAAACCCAAGCTAGCTCAACTGTAGCGCTTGGTCGAACTCTTATCGCTAGCCAGATTCTCGCAGCCAATGAAAAAGGAAATACCAAACTAACCGTTAAGATACTGGGCTCTAGCTCTCTAGGTGCTATCATCACCGTCGCAGATACCAAGGGAAACGTCAAAGGCTACGTTCAAAATCCCGGTGTTGACATCAAAAAGACTGCAACTGGTGAAGTTCTAGTTGGACCTTTTGTTGGAAATGGTCAATTCCTCGTTATCACAGACTACGGTACTGGGAATCCTTACAACTCTATGACTCCCCTCATCTCTGGAGAAATCGGTGAAGATCTAGCCTTTTACCTGACTGAAAGCCAACAAACGCCTTCAGCAGTCGGCCTCAATGTCCTTTTGGACGAGGAAGACAAAGTCAAGGTTGCAGGCGGTTTCCTAGTTCAAGTCTTGCCAGGAGCCAAGGAAGAAGAGATTGCTCGCTTTGAAAAACGCATCCAAGCAATGCCAGCTATCTCTACTCTTCTAGAAAGTGAAGACCATATCGAAGCCCTCCTCAAGGCAATCTACGGGGACGAGGCCTACAAGCGTCTTTCTGAAGAAGAAATTCGTTTCCAATGTGACTGTAGCCATGAACGCTTTATGAACGCTCTTGCTAGCCTTCCAAGCTCAGACTTACAGGAAATGAAAGAGGAAGACCACGGAGCAGAAATCACTTGTCAATTCTGCCAAACCACTTATAACTTTGATGAAAACGATCTGGAGGAACTCATTCGTGACAAATCTTAATACACCTTTTATGATTGGCAATGTTGAGATTCCCAATCGTACCGTTTTAGCGCCCATGGCTGGCGTGACCAACTCAGCCTTTCGTACCATCGCAAAAGAGCTCGGAGCTGGGCTCGTTGTCATGGAAATGGTCTCTGACAAGGGAATCCAATACAACAACGAAAAAACCCTGCACATGCTTCATATCGATGAAGGCGAAAACCCTGTCTCTATCCAACTCTTTGGTAGTGATGAAGATAGCCTAGCACGCGCAGCAGAATACATCCAAGAAAACACCAAAACCGATATCGTGGATATCAACATGGGCTGCCCAGTTAATAAAATCGTGAAGAACGAAGCTGGCGCTATGTGGCTCAAGGATCCAGATAAGATTTACTCTATCATCAACAAGGTTCAATCTGTCCTTGATATTCCACTTACTGTCAAAATGCGTACAGGCTGGGCTGACCCGTCTCTTGCAGTGGAAAATGCCCTCGCTGCTGAAGCTGCAGGTGTTTCTGCCCTTGCCATGCATGGCCGTACCCGTGAACAAATGTACACAGGCCACGCAGACCTTGAGACCCTTCACAAGGTCGCTCAAGCTTTGACCAAGATTCCCTTCATCGCCAACGGTGACATCCGTACGGTCCAAGAAGCCAAACAACGTATCGAAGAAGTCGGTGCTGACGCAGTCATGATTGGCCGCGCTGCCATGGGAAATCCTTACCTCTTCAATCAAATCAACCATTACTTTGAAACAGGAGAAATCCTACCTGATTTGACCTTTGAAGACAAGATGAAAATCGCCTACGAACACTTGAAACGTTTGATTAACCTCAAAGGGGAAAACGTAGCAGTTCGTGAATTCCGTGGCCTCGCTCCTCACTACCTCCGTGGAACATCTGGCGCTGCCAAGCTCCGTGGAGCTATTTCACAAGCTAGCACCCTAGCAGAGATTGAGGCCCTCTTGCAATTGGATCAGGCATAAAATGGTTCATACTACTTTACTGATTATCGATATGCAAAAAGCATTTGATAGACCTATCTGGGGAGAACGAAACAACCCTCAAGCTGAACATCAAGCACTGAGGGTACTGGCATACTTTCGTAAACACTCTCTACCAGTCATACACATTCAACACATATCTGACAATCCCCAGTCGCAATTTCATAACAAACAAAATCAGGAGTTTAAAAGTGGATTTGAACCAGTTGCTTCCGAACCTGTCTTTCAAAAAACGGTTAATAGCGCCTTTATTGGAACAAATCTTGAAACATATTTACGAAAAAATCAGATTGGTCATTTAGTCGTTGTTGGTTTGACCCTGCCTCATTGTGTATCTACTACGACACGAATGGCAGCAAATCTTGGTTTTGAAGTCACTTTACTAGCAGATGCTACTGCCAGTTTTACCCTATCTAACAAAAACGGTCAGGCCATCTCTCCTGAGACTATCCATGAGATTAATCTCCTTTCTCTACAAGATGAGTTTGCTCAAATTCTTACTACAGAAGAATTTTTAACCCAAGTATAAGTATAAAATAATCCGTCAACTCTTATTTGAGCTGACGGATTTTCATTGAGTATTAGAACTGATGATTAACAATTATTCATAAATGTCTATAGATTCACTCAGAACTGACCATACTAGTCTACCCCCTTTAGAGCACTAATCATGTCAATCTTTCTCATACGAAGACTAATAAAATAAGCAGTCCCTAAAGATGTGAACCAAACCAATAACGTAGCAGAAGCAAGGACATACATACTGACATAAGCGGTATACTCAATTCGAATCGTCGAAAATGTTGCTACATATTCTTTCAAAAACCATATGCCTAAAGGAATTCCTACTAGCCAACCAATAAAGGTAGTTAGTATAGTCTCAAAAAGAGTTACCATCTGTAGATATTGATTAGAAAATCCTAATACTTGCAATGTAGCATAGTCTCTCATTCTCTCTACAAAGTTTAAAGAACCTAGATTATAGAGAACAATAATAACAAGTAATAAAGCAAAGCCAATAATCATTAGAAATACACTCATCAAACTAGCTACAAAATCATAGGCATTTTTTTCTTGGCTCCCTTTTTCAATGACAGATAGAACACCTTTGTCTTGCTTAATAGTATCTTGGTCCACCTCTGACCCAACTAATAAAGTATGGGAAGTAAAATCTCCCCCTGCTTTTTCAAAGACTCTAGCATGAAGATAAGCCCCTTGATTGGTTTCACTTGTGACAATCCCTTTTACTTCAAACTTGTAAGTATGACCATCTTGATAAGGAGTTACAGTTAAAAAATCTCCGACTTTAATACCTGCTAAACGGGCAAATGATCTAGTTACATACAAACCATCATCTTTCAAAGATTCAGCACTCTCTGTTTTTGCTTGTATCATATCTCCATCATCAAATATAATCAATAAACGGTTGTATCCATCATCTGGACTAAAATGTGCTTGTGAAATTTGTACACCTTGCCCACCATATTTAGACTTAGAAGTGGTATAATCCGCTACGGTCAGTCGTTTTGAATAAGAAAAATCTTCATTATATGCCTTATCAACAAGATGATTCATAGATACAGGCATACCAATTCCAGCAATCAGTAACATCATACTTCCTGCAACTCCCGCGATTCCCATCAAAACTCGAATACGATTAAACGAGGCATCCCGAATTGCCCATCTTGAAGGATAAGAAATTCGTTGCCAGATAGAGGAAAATCTTTCCACAAAGACAGATTTAGCAACTTTTTCTTTACCTCTTAAAAATATTGCTGGTAAGCCTCTAGCTGACTCTCTAGAAGCTAAATAGGCAGCTAAAACACAAATAATAATGACCACAATACCAACGACTATTGATGAAGATGAATAAGAGATTTGCCAATTTGGAAGTGTAAACATTGACTTTTGAGTTTCTAGTACAAACCATGACATTAAAGGAGAAATAGCAAAGCCTGCTAAACTTCCTAATAAACTTACTACTAAACCAAATAAAATATAATGTAAACTGATAGCCTGATTTGAAAAACCTAAAGCCTTTAATACAGCAATCTCTTTTGTTTGGCCATCAATCAAACGCTGAATGGTTGTAAACATAGCTAAAATAGCTAACAAAATAAAGATAAAAGAAAATAAGTAAGATAAATTTCTAATTTGCCCAACTCGATCGGTAGCTTCTGATATTTCAGTTAAACTTTTTTGATCTTGATAAGAAACTAAATCGCCCCCAAAAATAGACTCTAAATCTCCTCGCAAATCTATCTTAGAGCCATAAATTTCTAAGGCATTATCTGACGATAAACCCAGAATTCCTTTTGCAATTTCATTATCTGCAATATAACCGTAGGCATCATTATCAGGATTTGGAGCTATATATTCCATACTACCTGTAAAATAAATCTTATCTGTGGCCTGAACAAATCCTACAATTTCTAAATCTATCTGTTTCCCCCTTGATGAAATAGAAATTAGGTCTCCAATCTGTAATTGATTCTTCTTAGCATAATTCCCATCAATCCAAATCGAATCTTGTTTTCCTTCAGAAAAAGGACTTCCTTCTGTTACTGTAACCAGTTGATTATCTGTAATCGTTTCAAGATTGATTCGTCCGTCAGTCTTGTCTAAACGAACAATATTAGCAAATCCTTTCTTTTTACTGATAACTTTTTCAACAGAAGATAATAGTTCAACCTGCTTAATTTTTGATTCATCAATTTGTCTCGCTTGAACCCAAACAACAGGAAGTTCAGATTGTTTCAAATAACTCTCTAGACTCTTTTCAAGTCCATGCCAAGCTCCTTGTAGACCTACAAAGATTAATACACTTAATAGAGACATCAGAAAAACAGAGAAAAATTGTTGCCAATTTTGCCGAAGGTCTCTTAATAATTTTATATGAAGATACCTCATCCCAGCACCTCTTCATTATTCTCTATTTTTTCAATACTTCCATCTTTCAAATATATAACTCGATCTGCAAATTTAGCAAACTCTTTATTATGTGTAACCATTACAACTGCAGCATTCCCATTTCTAGAAACTTCCTTCAATAAAGTTAAAATACTATCGCCTGTCTTTGAATCTAACGCTCCTGTAGGTTCATCACACAATAATAGACTAGGCTCTTTAGCCAATGCCCGTGCAATTGATACACGTTGCATTTCACCTCCAGAAAGTTGATTAGGAAAATTATTTTTTCTATGAAGTAAACCAACTTGATCTAAATACATATCAATTTCTTTATTGTTTTTCACTAAATTGGCTGCAATACCTATATTCTCCTTGGCTGTTAAACTTGGAACTAAGTTATAAAATTGAAAAACAAAACCAATTTTATCTTTTCGATAAGCAGATAATTCCTTGTCTGTAAATTTTGTTACTAGTTCCTCATCAAATATAAAGGTTCCCGATGTCGCACGATCCATCCCACCAAGTAAATTTAGTAACGTACTTTTCCCTGAACCTGATGGACCTAAAATAACTGTAAATTTCCCTTTCTCAATGGAAAAACTAACTTGATCTAAAGCACGAACTTCTTGCTCCCCCACCTTATAAATCTTACTAATATTTTGAAACTGAATCATACATACTCCTAATATCTTGTCATAAATTTTATTTTTTCCTTTAATGTAGGCTCTTCATACTGCTCTATGATACGTTTAGATACTGCTTCCCTGTTTTCTCGTATGACCTTTTCAGCTAAGGAAATAGCCTCATCTACTGGAACAACTATTGGCAACTTATAATGTTGAATGATTTGATTTAACCGTTCTTTCTGACTACCTTTTACACAATAAGGAGTCAGACCCAAATTCCTATAAGCTTCATATAATTCCTCATCTGATAAATTTCGATACTCTTCAGATACTGGTCTATGCCCATCTGGATCCATTGCAAACTCTACTGGTAAATGAACAACATCTGTATACCACAATTTCGCATGATTCTTAGAGACAACCCCATAGGCAGTCAAATATTTTTTGAAAAATGTTCGACCAGGAATACCTAAAATAGATTTCATCAATCGATGAATGAATGCTGATCCTGGGTTAATTCCTACCCTCATTCGAACAGTCCCGTAAATCCATTCATTCAATACTGAACCATCTGATAGAAAACTTCCATGTTCCTTGTATAAAATTCCTTCCGTACGAATTCTCTCTTCAAAACGCTTTAGCCCTAGTGCCATTAATTCAGTTGATGACATATCCTGAAATCTTCTTCCAGGATATAAATCTGTCAAAATTTCCCTCGCAGATAAAGCATCAATTAAGGGAAGTCCCGTTGCAATCGAAAGAGCTGTAGCAGTTGTTGTCTTACCTGTAGAATAAGTTCCTGATATGACTAACCTTAATTCTCTATTTCCCATCACTGTCCCCCTCCATCAGGTAATTTTTGAGCTATTTTACTTTTAAAGACTACCTTATGATCTATATCATATCCGGACATTTCGTAGACTTTCCAATGCTCTTCTCTAATTTTTAACAATCTATTTTTTGAAACACTACCACTAAGCTCCACTACTCCGTTTAAAATTGGTGAATCCAAGTCTGCACTTACTTGCTTCATCCACATGGTATTGCTCTCCTCTCGAGATATCTCTTCGATATGGTAGGCTAACATCTCTGCCATTTGAGAAAAAATAATCAGAAGCTCTAACAAACTATAACAATTCTGTTCTAGACTACCTACACCACTATATTCAATATCTTTGATCAATACTTGCTCTGCTTTACAAGATATACTACTATCTGAAAACTCAACATCGTATATATCATGTTGTCTATCTCTTAAATGTGTTGATAAAAAATCTCTACCTTGTTCTCCTATAGTAACTACATTTTCCATACATTCTAATAATTGATAGCCTAAACAAACTTTCATATCCATTACCAAGCAATCAAATTCAATCACTTGGTTCGTCATTTTGAAATTTTGTAATTCTAATCTTAAATTTACCAATTCTTCTATAGCTTTTATCCCTGACTTTATCTCAAAATGGCTTAACCTATACTGATTTAAGTTCACTCCCATTCTTTTCAGTATTTCACTTCCAAATAAATGAGCTAATACTATTCCATCTAATGTACTCAGGTGTTGCTGTACGATTTCAGATTGTTTACTAGACCACAAACCTTCTTGATGAAGAGACCCAACCCCTTCTAAAATATTTTTCAACTTATACTCAATGAAAATCAAAGAGCAAACTAGGAAGCTAGCCGCAGGCTGTACTTGAGTACG